>NZ_JPUF01000025.1 GCF_014737315.1 Treponema zioleckii
AAAAAAATTGTCTGCACTACCGCAAAAAAACGTTTTTGTTCACGCGGTGCAAGGTGTAAGGAAAATTATTGACGCCGCTTTGCGGCTCACCTTGCAAACGTTCACAAAAGCCGTTTTTTTGCTCTCGTTCCGACAATTTTTTTTGTCCACTTACCAATAATGCGGAATCCCTGTGGACGCGTTACGGAAACTGATTGCCATGAGGACGCGTGCGTGCCATTGTTTTTGAACCCTGAATATAGTAATGTATTAGTGGGCGGCTAAAAAATATCTGAAAGTTTTTTAGAAGCCCTCTCTAATTCAAAAAATCAAGGAGAAAAAAAATGGCACGTCCACTGATTTGTCTTTGTCTTACCGGGGCGACACTCGAAGAAGACCTTGCAATTGCAGAGCAGTACCGTCAGTATATCGACATCGTTGAACTTCGCGTTGACTTTCTAGAAGACGATGAGCGACTTAATATCCGAAATTTTCCTTCAATGGTAAAAATCCCCTGCATACTGACGATTCGTCGTGTGATTGACGGTGGGCGTTACAGCGAAGGCGAGGCTTCCAGAACAATGCTTTTTGCGCGTGCGCTTGCATTTGCCGAGCAGAATTCCGCTAAAAACTTTGCCTACGTTGATTTTGAGGAAGATTTTAACGTTCCAAGTTTGCAGGATGCGGCAATGGCATTCGGAACAAAGATTATTCGTTCTTATCACAATATGACGGAGCCTGTGAGCAATATTGTTGAGCGTGTGAACAAAATGCGCGTTACGGGGTTCGAAATCCCTAAAATTGCATTCATGCCACACTCTTTGCAGGACGTTACCGACCTTTTGGTTGAAGCTGAAAAATTAAAAAATTCAAATCAGATTTTATGTGCCATGGGACCGCTGGGACTTCCAACAAGAATCCTTGCAGCCCGCTTCCATTCATATTTGACGTACACATCTCCGTCTGAGCTAATCGGAAATCTTGCAGAAATCGGTCATATTGACCCAAAAACTTTGGAGACGAGATATTATTTTCATTCACTTGAAGTCAGAACAAAGATTTTTGGAATCACAGGCTATCCTTTAAAAGTCACTTCAAGCCCAAAAATCCACAATGCATATTTTAAGAAAAATTGTATGAATGCGGTCTACATTCCGTTCCGTTCAGAGTCTGCGCAGGATGCGTTCCACTTTGCAAAGACTGCTGACATAAAAGGATTCAGCGTAACGATTCCGCACAAAGAAAATATAATGGCGTTCCTGGACAAAATTGACCCGAAAGCTCAGGAAATCGGAGCTTGCAACACGGTGATAAATGACGGCGGAGTTTGGACTGGTTTCAATACCGACTGTACCGGATTCCAGCGTGCGCTTCTTGAATTTACTTCTCTTTCGGACCTGAAGGGCAAGAACGTTGCGATAATCGGTGCGGGCGGGGCTTCAAAAGCGATTGCGTTCGCCGTTCACGAACTTGGGGCAAAGGCCTGCGTTTTTAACAGGACGATTCCAAAAGCTAGAAAACTTGCCGAGCAATACGGATTTGACTATGCGCCTCTTGACGCGGCTTCCCGTGAAAAGCTCAGGGAATATTCCGACATCATAATTCAGACGACTTCAAAAGGAATGGGCGCGACATCGGAATCGGACGAAACGAACGACCCGATTTGGTTCTACGAATTCTTGGGAACTGAATTGCTTTTTGACATCGTTTACGAACCTGAAGTTACGCCTGTAATGCAAAGGGCTGCGGCTTCGGGCTGTAAAGTCTGCAATGGTTTTAAAATGCTTGAGTATCAGGCAGAAGCTCAGTTTGAACTTTACAAAAAAGTTTACGAGCAGAATTAAAAATATCAGACCGAATTTTGAGTTTTCTGGCATGCGAGGAGAGCGCACTGCTGTCATGCTGAACTCGACCGCTTTCGTTTTCGCGGTCGCCTTGATTCAGCATCTACGCCCCCTGCAACGTTGGAAGAGATTCCGAAACGAGTTCGGAATGACGGGCTTTGTAAAAACTCGAAATTGAACCTAATAATTTAACGGGCATTGAGCGGAGTCGAAATGACAAGCACTGTGGTTTTGCTCCAGCTCAATCACCACAAAATTTTAAAAAAAATAGAGGACAAAATGACAAAAGACGAACAGAAAATCCTTGCGGCTAGCACTGCAATCGATACGTTGATTTCAGAAAAAAAAATATTTTCAGGCATGAAAATTGGTCTTGGAACCGGCAGTACGGCTCTTCCGGCGGTAAAGCGGCTTTCTGAGAGAATTTGTGACGGAACTTTACAAAATATAAAAGCGGTGGTTACGAGTTTTCAGACCGAAAATTATTGTAAGGAATTGGGAATTCCAGTTTTTACGTTGAACGACCGCGAAATTGGCGGCGAGCTTGACCTTACGATTGACGGAGCGGACGAGATTGACGGCGAGAATAATTTGATTAAGGGAGGCGGGGCTGCCCTTCTTCTCGAAAAAATTGTCGCTTACAACTCAAAAGCCTATGCAATCGTTGCCGATGAGTCAAAATCTGTAAAAACCGTGGGAACAAAATTCCCTTTGCCTGTAGAAATTATTGGTTCTGCACGAATTTGCGTGGAAAAGGCATTGAACAAACTTGGTGCAAAGTGCGTTCTTCGCGAAGGTGTAAGAAAATGTGGGCCGGTTATTACCGATAACGGAAATCAAATTTTGGACTGTCTTTGGGAAAATCCAGTTGACGCGCGCGAAATGGAAGACAAAATTTCAAAAATCGTGGGCGTTGTTGAAGTAGGATTTTTTACAAAACTTAAACCTGTAGTGTTTATTGCAAAATCAGACGGTTCTGTTGAAATCCGTTAGAGATTTTAGCGGATTTTAGCGTATGAAAAAAAATTCAAAAGAACTTTCCAACGGAAATCTGTTTTTTTTTATTTTTTCTCAAATCATTGTGATTTTGGCATTATTCTGCATATTTTTTGTGTCTTTCGCCCATTTTTACCGCATTGCAAAAAAAGATGCGATTTCGATTGGCGAAAAAAATCTTTATGAGGCGAGCGAAGAAATAAATGGTTTTTTGAATGGCTGTGTTGAATTCTTGAACGGCATAGAAACCTCCGTGAATCACATGGCCATAAAAAAAGTTCCTTCGGAAACTCTTCAGGAGTATTTTTCATACGTTACGGCAGAATGTAAAAATCGGCTGAACGATGCTTCTTACGGTCTTTATGGCTATATTGGCGGTGAATATTTTGACGGGCTGGACTGGATTCCAGACGAAAAATTTGTACCGACCGACCGTGAATGGTACAAGGCCGCAAAGTCGGCTGGCGGAAAAACAGTAATCTGTCAGCCGTATTTGGATGCGATGACCCACCATATTATAATTTCGGTGAGTTGCCTTTTGGCGGACGGGGAGAGCGTTCTTGCCATGGATATTTCCATGAACTCTCTTCAGGAATACGCGAAGAATCTAAACCTTGAGATGAACGGAACTGTTTTTATAGTGGACAAGTCTGGGCAGATTCTGGTTCATTCGGATTCGCTGGAGCGTGGAAAAAATTATCTTTTGCGCGGATATAATTCCGAGGAAAAAGCCCTTACAGAAAAAATCTTTTCGGCGGAAAACGGTATTTTTGAGCAAAATCATAAGGGGCGGGACTGCCTGATTATTTCCCAAAAAATTTTTGATGACTGGCGGATTGCCTTGATTGTAGATAAAATGCAGGTCTTCAGGAATTTACAGGTTACTTTTTGGCTTGCAATGGGCTCGCTCGTGTTCGTTATGATTTTTATTTTCTATCTGAGTTTTTCGAATTTTCAGACACGAAATAAAGTCAGCAAATATGCGCGCATTTTACGCGATTACAAAAATCAGCTTGAACTCAAGGTTTCTGAGCAGGTGAGCCAGCTTCATAACCAGACTCAGGCGCTCGTAAAAATTCAGGAATCTGTAATTGACGGTATGGCGACGTTGATTGAATATCGGGACGCAAATACTGGCCTGCACGTTCAGAACACAAAAAATTACGCTCTGATGATTTCTAAATATCTTTATGACCACGGTTTGCACAAAGACGAAGTTGACGAGCGTTTCTTGAGCATGATTGGCAACGCGGCTGCCATGCACGATATTGGAAAAATTTCCATAAGCGATTCTATTCTCAATAAGCGCGGAAAACTCACCGAGGAAGAATTTGAAATTATGAAGACTCATACGAGCGTTGGCTCGCTTCTCGTTCGGCAGGTTTTTGGCGACAGCATTGAGCCTGACATGCTTCGTATGTGCATTGACGTTGTGCTTTATCATCACGAAAAGTGGGACGGATGCGGCTATCCGTTCGGTTTTTCCGGCACGCAGATTCCTTTGAGTGCCAGAATTCTTGCCATTGCGGATTGTTTTGACGCCATTGCCTCAAAGCGAATTTACAAGGAGGCAGTTCCTGTTGAAGAGGTTTTTGTGATAATCGAAAAAGAGTCTGGAACCCATTTTGACCCTGAACTTGCAAAAATCTTTTTGGGAATGCGTGAAGAAATCATCGCGTACTTGCAAAAAGTCAAGGACGAGCAAAATAACGGCGCTCCAAAAGTTCAAAAATCCGCTTTGGGAAATGTCGCTCTTAATCCCAAAAAAGGCGATGCGTCAGGTGATGCGGTTTCTGTTGACGAGGTTGAAGAACTGGAGCCGGTTTAACCTTAATCGTTTTTTGTCTGGCGTGCAGACCATTTTTGCATGCTTTCCGTCATGCTGAATTTATTTCAGCATCTGGATTCAGAGATTCCGAAACAGGTTCGGAATGACGGGCGACATTTACTTGTCATTCAATATATTAGTCCTGCTGGAACCAGGGCTTGTTCGTAAGTTCAATCTGGTCTAGTTTTTCGGAAATTCGTATTTTTGTTCCTTTGAAGTTTCCAGAAAGAATTTCAAGGTCAAAAGAAATTTCTTCATTCCGGTTTATTTTATAGCTTGCTTCAAACGTGTCCTTTGGATTTCCGAGATTTACGAAAGTCAGCTTGCCTTTGTCCTTAGAAGGCGACTTTTTAGGAATGAAAATATTCCTTTCGGTCGTATTTGCCTGCATCGCAGTACCGTTCATAAACATGAACGGACTTGTGGAGCCTGAGTTGTCTGAGTTGCATGCAAAAAATGCCATTTTTGCCGGAGTGAGCTTTGTGTTTTCCTTTAGAATCAGCTTTTCGCCGTCAAAAGTGTAGTCGTAGACCGCCGGTGAGTCCATTTCGTTTTCAAACAGGTACTTGAGATGTTTTGTGCCTTCTTTTTTTAGGCTGTCAACTTTCATTACGAGCATGTTTTTTATAAGAAGCTCGCTGTGGGCCATTTCGTCATCTGATTTCTTGAGAAAATCCTGAAGTTTTTTTGAATAGTCTTCTTTTGAATCGTAAGTCAAATTCCTTGAATTTTCATCTCTGTGCGTCAGTTGCGTAAACGTTATGATATTGTATGCCGTGTTCTGCCAGTCAGGAGAATCAAAGTCAATTTCGTTTTCAAATTGCTTCGGAAGTCCTAAATTTGAAAATATTAATTTTTTCTGATATTCCTTGCTCTCGATTATCGAAAGGATTTCTTTTTTTGTGTAAAGCTTGTCGCCTTTTTCTGCAGAATCAAAAAGCCAGCTGAGACCAGCTTTTGTGTAGGTAAGGGTGAGAGTTCCGCTTTTTGCTGTGGAATTTTTGTGAAGACTGTAGGTGCATTCGGCTTCAGTCCGCCCGCCACTTGTAATCGTCAGTGTGTTTTCTAAAAAAAAGTAAGTTGCTTCTGCCGTTTGCGAATCAGCAGATTTTACTTCAAACATCTTGTTTTTAAGGACATTTTCCGGCTTTGCCGCTGCTGAAAAAACGGCGGTAAGAAAAATGAACAGACTTCCAGTCAGTCTTTTTAGTCTAAAATTTTTCATATTTTTCTCCATTACATTTTTTAGAGTTACAGATTAAAATAAAAAAAATGTAATGTCAAAATAATGCGATACCCATAACTTTCAAATAATGGTAAAATCGTAATTCTAAAATTTATGGGGAGCTCGAAAAACTCTGTTAGTTTTTCAAGGTTCCCTTATGACATTACTAAAAAACGTCAAGCGAAAAAGGAGCTGAAACTAATGGATATTAGATATTCCACTGGAAAAGAACCGTTCAAAAGAATGACTACCGAAGAAATGCGAGATGAATTTCTCGTAAAAAACATCTTTGTAAAAAATGATGTTACTGCCGTTTACAGTCATATTGACCGCATTGTGACTTTGGGGGCAATGCCTGTAGATACAAAAGTAAAACTGGACAAAAATATTGATGCGATGAAGGATTTCGGAGTTGACTTCTTTTTGCAGCGCCGCGAACTTGGAATGATTAATATCGGCGGTGACGGAATCGTTGTTGTTGACGGAAAGACTTACGAAGTAAATCACTATGATGCCCTTTACCTCGGTGCAGGTGCAAAAGATGTTACTCTTGAATCAAAAGATTCTTCAAAACCTGCAAAATTCTATATGAACTCTACGCCGGCTCACTGCACATATCCAAGTCGCGTAATCACTTACGAGCAGGCTAACCACATTCACATGGGTTCTGCCGCAGAAGCAAACGACCGCACAATCAATCAGTACATTCACCCAGATATTCTCGAAACCTGCCAGCTTTCTATGGGAATGACTCACCTTGAGACTGGTTCTGTATGGAATACAATGCCTGCTCACACCCACGAGCGCCGAATGGAAGTTTACTTCTATTTTGACTTCCCGGAGGATCAGGTTGTGTTCCACTTTATGGGCGAACCTCAGCAGACTCGACACATCGTTATGCACAACGACGAGGCCGTAATCAATCCTTCATGGTCAATTCATTCTGGTTGCGGAACTAGCAACTATACTTTCATCTGGTCTATGGGCGGAGAAAACCGAACTTACACAGATCAGGACTGGATTAAAACTCCAGATTTGAGATAGTAAGAATTGTAGTGTTCTGTCTAAAAAGGCTGTTATGCCGAATATGTTTCGGCATCAGCACTGGCTGTAACGTATGAGATTGGGCTGACTAAAAGGCTCGATTTCGAGTTTTAAAACCAAACAGAAAAATGCGGTAACGAGAAAAAAAGTAAGCGACTGTGGAGCCATTCTGAAGGTTCGCGAGCGAGTGAAACGAGCGAAGTCGGATTCCTATTACCTTCAGCTTGGCTGGGCAGGCGCGCTTTTTTTGTAGTAGACGCATTTTTTTACGTTGACTTAAAAACTCGACATTCGACCTAAAAAGTATTGTCATGCAGAACTTGTTTTTGAATGACGCTGGACAACGGACTTTTTGGACAGTCCTTTGCGTGGGTGGGAGTTTTCATGCCGAAAAACAATAGATTTCGTGGAATACATATTCGAATCGTAAGCATTGTCATGCTTTGCATCGCCTTTATTCTCTTTGCCCTCACGATTATTGGAATTTTTGATTTTGCTTACAAATATAAAAAACATATTACGACTTCTGACAATTGTGCCCTTGCGGAAAGGGCAATTGACGAATTAAAGAATGGCTCGCTGTATCTTACGGAACAGGTTCGGCTTTACGTGCTTTCGGAACAGGTAGAATATTTGAGTTTGTATTTTGAAGAATCGGACGTAAAGCAGCACAGAGAAAAGGCTATGGAAACGCTCACCTCTATTTTGGATGAGCCTGAAATAAATGTTCTGTGGCTGGCTGATTCCGCCTTAAAAAAATCCAACGACCTTATGAAGACCGAAATCCATGCGATGAAGTTGCTTGCAATCGCAGATAATGTTTCTAAAAATATCCTTCCAAAATCACTTTTGGATTTTGAACTTCCTGCCGAAGATTTGCAACTTTCTGATGCGGAAAAAAGAGAACGCGCAAAGTTGCTGATTTTTAATGGCGGCTACAGAAATTCTAGCCGGCAGATTATAAGCCAGCTTGCCCATGCTTCGGAACTTATAAAAAACTATGCGCTGAATCAAAAAAACGAGAGCCGGGAGAATTTTAATAAATCTCTCTTGGTGATGGGCATTTACATTGTTCTTTTGGTTTGCCTGATTGTGGGACTTTTCCTTTTCATTGACTTTTTGGTTTTAAAGCCAATCAGAAGCTACATAAAAAGCATTCAGTCAGATGATTTTCTTGAAGAAATCGGACCTGCCGAATTCAGGTATTTTGCGTCGGCGTTCAACGAAATCTTCCGCCTGAACAGGCAAAAAAGAATAAAATTGCAGCATCTTGCCGACCACGACAGTCTTACCGGAATTTTGAATCGCGGTGCGTATGAGAAGATTTCGAATATGCTCGAAAAGTCAGACAAGCCGCTCGCTCTGCTTTTGGTGGATGTTGACCATTTTAAATACATAAACGACACTTTTGGGCACAAGACAGGCGATATTGCCTTAAAAGAAGTTGCCGAGAATCTTTCCCACAATTTTAATTTTACTTCTTGTGAATATGCGTTCAGATATGGCGGCGACGAGTTTGCAATCCTTGTTTCTGGTGTGTCTCCCGATGACAAAGATTTAATCAGAAAAAAAATAGAAGATTTGAACGAAAAATTACAGAACCCGAAGCGAAAAAATCTTCCTCCGTTCTCTGTGAGCTGCGGAGTGGCTTTTTCCTCCCACGGATTTTACGACGCGCTTTTTTCGAACGCGGACAAGGCTCTATATTTTACAAAAAACAACGGTCGTTGCGGATGCACTTTCTTTGAGGCCGGCGAAAAATAGATTCTTTGTGTCTGTGCAGACAATTTTTTGCACCAGCAAGTTCATAATGCGAAATCCCTGGATGTTGCGTAGCCTGCTATTGACTTATCATGCTATAATGTGCTTATGAGCGAAAGAAGAAACCTGCCTATTGGCATCCAGACATTTGAGGAAATCCGCATAAAAAATTGCGTTTATATCGATAAAACTCAGTTTGTCGAAAAATTAGTGCGTGTCGGAAAACCGTATTTTCTGAGCCGACCGCGCCGGTTCGGCAAGTCACTTTTTCTTTCCACGCTAAAGAGTTATTTTGAAGGCCGCAAAGATTTGTTTGAAGGTCTTGCACTTTCTGAGACTGAGACTGAATGGAAGAAATACCCGGTTTTGTATTTTGATTTTACTGGCAAAAGTTACGACAGCGTAGAAGATTTGATTGAAAAAATCGATGACTCGCTTTTGGAATACGAGGCGATTTACGGCAAGCGTACTGAGTCAAAAGATGTTGCGATTCGCTTTAGAAACTTGATAAAGGCTGCTTTTGAAAAGACCGGGAATCAGGTCGTCGTTTTGGTGGACGAGTACGACAAGCCGCTTTTGCAGCACGTTTTGAACAGCGAAGTTGAGGACAAAATCCGCTCCGTGCTGAAAGGCTTTTACGGCAACTTGAAGAGCGAAGACCAATACATTCGCTTTGCATTCATTACGGGTGTTACCCGATTTGACAAGGTGAGCATTTTCTCGGATTTGAATAATCTGAACGACATTTCGTTGAACAGCGATTTTACTTCTGTTTGCGGAATTTCGCAGACAGAACTTGAATCAAACTTTGTACCTGAGATTGTGTTTATGGCAGAAGAAAACGAAATCTCAAAAGAAGAATGTCTTGCTGAACTCAAGAAGAATTACGACGGCTACCATTTTTCTCAAGATACAGAAACCGATGTTTACAATCCTTTCAGCTTGATGAATGCTTTTTTCAATAATTCTTTCGGTAGCTACTGGTTCTCGACAGGCACGCCGACTTTCCTCACAAAGATGATGCTCGACGTTCAGTTTGATTACGAGTCTTTGGAATACGGAATTGACGTGGATTCCCGCTCGCTCGAAGAATATCGCCTGAACTCCAGCGAGCCAGTCCCGATGCTTTACCAGACGGGCTATCTCACAATCAAGAATTACGAAAAAGAATTTGGAAGCTACACTATTGCGATTCCGAACGCGGAAGTGAAATTCGGCTTGTACAAGCGGCTTTTGCCTTTGTATGCGGGCTACCCGAACGACGACAAGAAAATCGAAATCGTGAACTTCTTAAAAGAACTCCGCGCGGGCAAGGTCAACGAGTTCATGGAGCGAATCAACAAAATATTTGCCTCGGCTCCAAAAAAGTCAAACCAGAAATGCTACGAGCTTGATTGCCAGGCTTTCGTATGGCTCATCTTCAAGCTGATGGGCGAATTCGTGCTTTGCGAGGTACAGAACGGTCGCGGCAGAAGCGACGCTGTTGTCTGGGAAAAATCAGCGATTTATATCTTTGAGTTCAAGATGGACAAGACCGCACAAGAGGCGATGAATCAAATCAACAGCAAGGATTACCCGATTGCTTACAAGAGCGACGGCCACAAAATCGTCAAGGTCGCCGTAAATTATTCCAGCCAAAAAGAGCAGCTCGACGACTGGATTATTGAGGAAGACTAAGTTTTTGTGCAAGCGATAATTGCTGAGCGATTAAAACAAATTGGCTTGAACGGCAGGGTGCGGAAAATTGAAGGTAATGAAGAAATATTATGGAGACAAGTAAAATCATTTTGGCGACTGTTTTGACACTCCTGTTTGCGTCTTGCGCAACGACAAAATCAGCGGACACAGCGCAGAAGAGCGTAACGGAGAAAATCGATTTTCTCTTGCAGGACAAAGTTCTAGAACTGAACAGCGAGGAATTAAAGCCTTTCAAAAGCGAAAGTTTTTTGAAAACACTGATTTCCAGATTTGCTCCCGAAGCAGAAATGACGAGCGCGGTTCGGGATTATCTTGAAGTCGGGAATTATGAAATTTTAAACGCGATAAAGTTTGACGGAAAGATTTTTTTGAATTATCTGCTCCGTAGTCATTGGTCGATTGCGCCAAAAAACAAAAAGTCTACGGAAGTGCTTGGGCGCGATTTGTTGCAACATCACATATTTTTCTTGTGCGATGAAAAATCGAACGAGATTCTTGCCATAAACTACATTTGCACAAATTACACTCCGATTTTGTTCCACAGATACGAGTACGGAGGCAAAAGCATTTTGTACGGAATTGGCAACAATTCTTCCTCTGGAATGGCGACCACCGATTTGTATTTTGTGGCTGTTTCGGCGGAAAATCTTGAACTGCTATTTTCTGAGCGCGTAAAGTTCTCGCAGGCGTTTTTCTCAAACGAAGTAGACGACATTGCATTTGAGCGGGATTTTTCGTTTAGCAAAAACTCTGTCGTGATAAAAGGCAAAGACTTTGATTTTAACAATCGTAAATTGGTAGATTACGAAAAGACCTATTCTTTTTAGGGCGTTAAAAAATGCCTTGGAAGAATATAAGAGGGAGTCAACAGTTTCAAAGTAATAAACAGACTGTTTCATAGTACAAAAGACTTTGTTTCACAGTATTAAAAATACTGTTTCATCCAAAGAAACTGCCACAAGTTTTGGGATATTAGAGAAGGTTGCTTTTAGACGGTATGAAAAACAACCCTCCTGTTGGTGACAGTGAAAAACTCGTAGAAATTATGGAGAACTCGCCGTATAACTAAGGGGAGGTGCTGTAGGTTTTTCAAAAGCTTTACCGTTAGGAGAGGCATCCTTAATAAAATGGGATAATCAATTTGTGAAAGGGAACAATTTCTTTACGATTCAATCGTATTGTAACCCTATTTATGACCCATTTTCAAAAACCAACACTTATAGATTTGATTTTTTGTCTACAAAAGACAGAATTTTTGAACGAACTCTAAAAAAAGCAATAAAAAAATATGGAGAAAAATAATGAAGAAAATACAAATCTTGCTTGTTTTGTTTGTAGCAACACTGCTTTTGAACGCCTGCAAGTCGAATCCTCAGTCGAATTCCCCTGACCCTATGGATTATTGGCAACTTATTAACGATATAAATAATGGAGATATAGAAGCTGTAAAGGCGATGCTGGTTGAGAAACCTGAAGTTCAATTCGTTGCGCATGAGGATCCTGAAAAGGAGTTGTATTATCCCATTTTTGCGGCCGTATATTGCAACAATGTACAGATGGTTGAGTTGCTTGCTAATGAGAGAAGTGTGAAATTAAAATCTTCTTCCGGTGAGGAGGGGATGACTGCTCTGAATACTGCAATAAGTTTGAAGCGGGATCCTAAAATAATTGAAATTCTTCTACAAAATGGGGCAGATATAGAGAATGTTTACTACGGGGAAAATATTTTTATGCTTTTTTCTCATTTTAACGGCGGGGATTACGCTACATGGAATGTTATAAAAGATTATGCGAATGAAAAAAATATGAATTTTCTTGGCAGCTATGATATAAACGCGGTAACTTTTTTGGTTTATTATCATGTTAAGCAAAACATTCTGCATAGCCCCGAATCGCAAAAAATGCTCCGTGAGTATATTGAGAAAGGTGCAAACCCAAATTACCTTATAAACCTTGGCGAAGAGTGCGCCGTTTCTATAGCCGAGGGGCTTGCCGGAGATTCGTGGTTCAATGAGTACCGGAAAATTCTGCTGGACGGTATGAAAAACAACCCTCCGGTCGGTGACAGCGAAAAACTCGTAGAAATTATGGAGAACTCGCCGTATAACTAAGGGGAGGTGCTGTGGCGCAGACGATGCTGGACTTCGACTGGAACAACGCGCGGAGGGAGAGCGGCTGGGCGGAGCTTTCAAAGCCTTCCTGGGACAAGAAGTTGAGCCTGGAATATGGATTGATCCAGGATTTTAGGAGGAGAAAATGAGCATAAATGATTTTATTGAAAAAAATAATATTGCAATATTTGTAAAGGCTGATTTAAAAACTAAAAGAATGGAAATAATTAAAAGAAATGTTGAGCTTGAATCGTATGATTTATTTCAGCAACTGATTTTATTTGGTAATACAGACAATTTATGTGCAAGTATTGATGGGCAAATTTTACCTCGAATTTGGACTCAAGGTAATACAAAATGTATTGTTTGCAAGCCAAAGCAGGAACAGCTAGTTGCATTGTTTTATGATAATAATATGAATGCTACTGATAATTATTTTCATGCAAAAAAGTTAGATTTATTGTTGAAAGAACTGGTCTGATAGATTTTCTGTTCTCGGTACTGGCGTGCAGTTCACCGAGACAATGGGGGCTGTCGCCGCACACAGCGCGATGGCCGGTCTCATGATGGCCGACCCGTCGCACAGGTCCAATGCCGGAAAGCGTTCAGGCGGGTGCGGTTCCGTCAAAATATCCTTTTATCATCATATACGCCCCTCCAACAATAATAGTATATCACACTTTGCTTTTCGCATTGAATTTTCCCCATTTTCATTGAACCAACGGCCGGAAAATTCTATAATTGCCGATGTTAAGCAGGGCGGTGTGCAGAATTTTTTTGGAATCAAGAAGGTTCTGTGCATTGCCCTTTATTTATAAGATTGGCCCAGAGAGTTTTTGGGGCAGTCTTGACTATACAATCATTTTGGGGGAATTGATATGTCTAATGTACCTGAGCTTTTTGGTAGTTTGGTTTTCAATCAGAAAGTTATGAAAGACCGATTGCCAAAAGAAACTTTTAAGGCACTGAAAAAGACTCTTGACGATGGAGTCCCGCTTCAACTTGATGTTGCGAATGTTGTTGCACATTCAATGAAAGAATGGGCAATCGAAAAAGGCGCAACACACTACGCTCATTGGTTTCAGCCGTTGACAGGAATCACTGCCGAAAAGCATGATTCTTTTATCAACCCGCAGGATGACGGTACTGTAATCATGTCTTTTTCCGGAAAGGAGCTTGTAAAAGGCGAGCCTGACGCTTCTTCTTTTCCTTCTGGCGGTCACCGGGCAACTTTTGAAGCCCGCGGATATACGGTCTGGGATCCGACTTCTTATCCGTTCATAAAAGAGCACACTCTCTGTATTCCGACCGCTTTCTGTTCTTACACTGGCGAAGCTCTCGATAAAAAAACTCCTTTGCTCCGTTCAATGGAAGTTCTTGACCAGCAGGCAAAGCGAATCCTCAAATTGTTCGGAAAGAACGTAAAGCGTGTTGTTCCTACTGTCGGTGCCGAGCAGGAATATTTTATTGTTGACCACAATCTTTGGGCGCAGCGCAAGGACCTTCGCATGACGGGACGCACTTTGTTTGGCGCAAAACCTCCGAAAGGTCAGGAAATGGACGACCAGTATTTTGCAGCTCTCAATCCGCGAATCGTAAAATATATGGAAGAACTCAACGAAGTTCTCTGGAAGTACGGTATTTATTCTAAGACCGAGCACAACGAGGTTGCTCCTGCCCAGCACGAGATGGCCCCGATTTTCTCCACCACAAATATTTCTGTTGACCAGAACCAGCTCACAATGGAAGTGATGAAAAAAGTCGCAAAACGCCAGGGGCTTGAATGCCTTCTCCACGAAAAGCCTTTTGCCGGCGTGAATGGCTCTGGAAAGCACAACAACTGGTCTATGACGACGAGCGACGGCGAGAATCTTCTTGAGCCTGGAAAAACTCCTGAGTCGAACGCGCAGTTCCTTTTGTTCCTTACGGCGATTTTGAAGGCTGTTGATGAAAATCAGGATTTGCTTCGAATCACGGTCGCATCTGCCGGAAATGACCATCGACTTGGCGCGAACGAAGCCCCGCCTGCTATCATTTCTGTTTATCTTGGAGATGAGCTTTTTAAGATTCTTGAGTCAATAAAAGACGGAAAACCTTATGCTACTGACAAACAGGCAAAAATGACAATCGGTGTTGACGTGCTTCCGTCAATTCCAAAAGATTCTACCGACCGAAACAGAACGTCTCCTTTTGCGTTTACAGGAAACAAATTCGAATTCCGTTCGGCAGGTTCCAGTCTTTCCATTGCCGGTCCGAACACGACTTTGGACGCAATCGTCGCGTACGTGCTAAAAGAATTTGCGGACGAACTTGAAAAGGCCGATGATTTTGAAGTTGCCCTTAACGCTCTCATCGTTCGTGAAGTAAAAGCTCACTGGCGAATCGTGTTTAACGGAAACGGTTACGACGAGTCTTGGCGCGAGGAGGCTCACAAACGCGGTCTTTTGGAATTGAAGACTACTCCGGACGCAGTTGCGCACTATCTTGACGAGAAAAATATAAAGCTCTTTACCGAAACGGAAGTTTACACAAAAGAGGAGATGGAATCTCACTACGAAATCAAGCTCGAAAAATATGCGCAGATTCTGAATATTGAAGTTCAGACGATGCTTGAGATGATAAACAAAGATATCTTGCCTGCGGCATATAAATACATGGCGGCTGTAAGCAAGACTGTAATCGATTTGAAGGCTGTGGTTCCTGGGGCAAAGGCTCATGCGGAGACTTCGTTGCTTTCAAAACTTGATTCTCTTGTTGATTCGCTCGCACAGAAGGCCGAGGCGCTTGCCTCAAAACATGCTGAGGCAAAGATAAAGTCTGATGTTATGGCAGTGGCCCGCACGTATGCGGATGAGGTTATTCCGCTTATGAACGAGACTCGCGCGGTTGCCGACGAGATTGAGCCGCTTTTGGGCGAGGAATACAAGCCATTCCCTGTCTATGAAGATTTGCTTTTCCGTATTTAATGAATCCTGCCGTTCCGAAGCCTATGTTTCGGAATCTGTAAATACAGCTGGGGCTGTCCAAAAAGAATAAAGGCTGTGGTTGAGCGGAGTCGAAACTGATACAAATAGTGTGATTGGCACTTAGACTTCGCTCAGTGGCCGTATGCAACAAAGTTCCTGGACGGCCACAATTTGTCACCGAATATTTAAGGCTGTCTGCTGCCGTTGATTTTGGTTGCAGGCAGCCTTATTTTTTTGAGTGGAATTTTATTTGTCGTCTTCGTCTTTTCTGTTTTCGTCAGCAGTGGCGTTGTCAATTGTTTCCACAGAATCCGGATTTATTACGAGCGGGCGCTTTTTCCACTGTAAGAAAATAATTGCGCTTCCGGCCAGGATAAGAAGGAGGGCGATTATGAAAATGACCGTTTTGAATGCCTTAAAATTCATCATAAAAAGGAATGCGGCCAATATGAAGGCTGTAAGAATTTCAATCAAGGAATTTTTGATTTGTATTCCGTTTTTATAAAGGCGCAATGTCGTAAAAATCTGCATGAACGCCGAAATCAAAAAATAAATTCCGAGTATGTACGTTACGGCGTTGAACATGGTTTCGGCAAGATAGAGCGGGGACGAGACTGCGGCAAGACCGACAATCGTGCTTAGCACACCGCGCAAAAACGTAATGTTTGTGTAAACAGTATCGCGGGTCTGGCTGTGGGCCGAAATCATTGCCGACACTCCGCTTATGATTGCGGCAATTCCAAGAATGATGATTGCGAATTTTATGAAAGCATCTTGTGCCAATAAAATCAAAATTCCGATGATTAGTGTTAGTATTCCAATTAAAAAACTATTTTTATTCATACTATAACTATATTCAACAAGTTGTGAAAAGTCCATAAAAGTTTATTTGCAGGTTGCGAGAGTCCGAATTATGGGGAAACTGATTAAAAAAATTGTCGGAAAGAGAGCGAAAAAAATGGCTTTTGTGAACGTTTGCAAGGTGAGCCGCTTTGCGGCGTCAATAATTTTCCTTACACCTTGCACCGCGTGAACAAAAACATTTTTTTGCGGTACTGCAGACAATTTTTTTTTACACCTGTAAGTTTAGAATGCGGAATCCCTGAATTTATTTGTTGGGCTAAAAAATAAAAAAAATTAGCGAAAAAACGAAAACTTCTATTGACTAATTTTTTTATAAATTATATATTGTATGAGCGTCAAGCAAATGGAGCGATGGCAGAGAGGCTGAATGCATCGGTCTTGAAAACCGACATACGGGTAACCGTATCGGGGGTTCAAATCCCTCTCGCTCCGTTAACTGCCTAACTTAAATCACTAGATTTAGAACTGGCTTTGGAAGCGTGGTAGAGCGGTAATACAACGGATTGCTAATCCGTCAGTTCCATTAGGGCTGGGCAGGTTCAACTCCTGTCGCTTCCGATAGGAGCAAGATAAACACTTGCGAATATGAGATTGTAGCTCAGTTGGATTAGAGCGCCACCCTGCGGAGGTGGAGGTCGCACGTTCGAATCGTGTCAGTCTCAAAAAATGAAAGGTCTGTCGGTTTCGGTTATCTGTTAATCGACAGGCTTTTTTATTTTAATCATTCGGTTGAAAAATCGTGCGTTCAAAAATCAATTAAATTATTTGGTTAGGCGGTACGCTTTCATGGCTTTTCAAAGTTGCGTTGGGCGTTAAATCGTTTAATTAAATTTTTAATTGACAACCGAATTTTAGAAACTTGAACTGGTGTTTTCTTTGACTTCCAAAGAAAAGAGGTTCGATTCCTTTGGTTTCTTTTTGAGCCTGAGAACTATACAACATATCCTTCAAAACCCCGCGAGAGCCGGAAGGCAGCAACGGTATGAAGCCCTTATGTGTGCTATAGTATTCTCAGGCTCTTTTTTTGTTTGAGAGAGAGTTCTGGTTTTTAGACTCATTTGTTGTTGAAGTAGTTCTTTAGGGCAGTGTAATTTTTCTGCGAGAGATTTTTTCTGTTTTTGTTCATAAAATCCCAAAAATATTCAGAGTGGCTTACGCGAATCGGAATGCTGTCTTTGTAGTCTTCCAGAATTTCAAGAATCGTGTCGTAGTTTTTGAATTCATAAAAAGCGAAACTTTCGTCGTCAAAAACAAAAATCAATCCAAGATGGTAAGTGTAATACGAATGACTTTTTGATGTGTGTTTTTCTTTTTTTATTGTAAGCTCGATTTGTCTGGAGTCTGCTATTTGAACGGATTTTTCGATTCTGTTCGGAAAGCCGTATTTGACGATTTTGTCTGGGAACAGTTCTGTTCTAAAAATGAATGTGATAGGAATCGAAATGAGAAAAAATGCCACCGCTAAGTAAATTATAGTGCCATCTAACTTTTCAAAAATCTTTTTCAGGCCGGGAATTTTGTTTTTTAAGAACAAAAATATAAATGTGGCGACGACTGCGGAAGCGACTATTGCCAGAGGCACGGAAATTGCTGCGGAATAAAAGCCGACCGCATTCGAGAGCGTATAATAAAAGTATTCTTGCAGCCTGTGATATAAAATTTTACCTCCAAAAATGATTGCGATTAGAAGAAATGCTTGTGCCCACCTTTTGATTTTGTTGTTCGGTTCCTCTGCGGATTCGTCCGACGGTTCGTTGAATTCGGTTTCGTTTTTTTTGTCAAAAAAACTTGGGTATTCCGTAAGGTAATCACCGTAATTCCGGCGGAACATCCGTTCTTTTTCGATTTTCTCGTTTGTCTTTTCGCTCATTTTTTTTAATTTCCTGTAGGTGCCGAAATAAATTCGACATGAGTTAAGGTGGCTTAGGCTATGCTTAACCACCATTTTTGTTTTGAACTTAAAAAGCTGAGTTCCCTTATTTTTCAAGCGCTCTTATTCGTTCCAAAAGCTGCGGATGGCTGTGGAAGAACGCGCTGTAAATCTTTGGGCATTCAATTTCGCTCAGATTTTCTTTGTTGAGCTTTATGAGAGCCGTGACCAGTCCTTTTCCGCTTCCGCAAATTTCTGCGCTGAATCGGTCTGCCTCAAATTCGTGCTTTCGGGAAGCGAAATTCGAAATCAAATCAAAGAGGATGCTAAAACCGCCGAATGAGCTCATAAACAAACTAAAGCCGATGACGATGATTTTGTATGTTGGTGCGCCGTTGAGCGTGAATCCGAAATTTTCGTAAAGTGCCGGCATTTTTGTAAAAAGATTTATTACGAAGAGCATTACAAAAATCAACGGAATCATCGTTGCGAGTCGTTTTACGATGTGGTGCTTCTTGTAGTGCCCAAGTTCGTGCCCAAGAACGGCTTCGATTTCTTCTGCGGTGAGCTGGTTTATGAGCGTGTCGTACAACACGACGCGTTTGCTTTTGCCGAATCCCGTAAAATATGCGTTCGAGTGCCCGCTTCGTTTTGATGCGTCCATAACGAAGAGTCCGTTTGCCTTAAAACCGCATTTTTGAAGAAGGTTTTCGAGACGCGTTTTTAGTTCGCCTTCTTGGAGCGGAGTGAATTTGTTAAAAAGTGGCGCGATAAAAATCGGGTAGATTACGGAAAGGCCCAGACTGAATGCAACGTAAACGCTTCCGAGCAAAATCCACCACCAGTTTTCGGCGTGCTTAAAAAGCGCGAGCGCGATTGCCAAAAGCGGAAGAACGAGAGCCATTGAAAGTGCGAAGCTTTTTACTGAATCAAGAATCCACATTTTTAAAGTCATCTTGCTGAAGCCGAATCGTTTTTCAATGCCGAATTCTCGGTAAAGCGAGAAAGGAAGTTTTAAAATGATGGCGGGCAGGCTCGTGAGTGCGCCGTAAATCAGAATCTGGAGGAACGCGCTTTGAGTTTTTGCGCAGGCAAAGCCGTAAACTGCCGGCAAGAATCCAGAAAAAATTATGAAAAATTCCAGCGCGGTGGTGAGCGTAAAAGAAAAAATCCAGACTTTGTATTTTGAGTCCTCGTAGCGGCAAGTTTTTTCGAGCGTCGGTGCGTCAATGAATTCTTTGAGTTCATTCGGAACGTTTCTTCCGTTCGTTTTGCGGAACCTAAAATCCGCGAATTCAAGAATCATATTCAGACAAAAGTTAAAAATCGTACCGATTACAAAAAGGCTGATAAAAATATTTGATAAATTCATGCAACGAGTTTAGCGAAAAATTATGATTTTTTGTAGCACTCGGTGCAGCCTGTAATCATCACGTGTTTTTTGCCCGTGGTGCGGTTAAAGAGGCGCGCGATTAGGTAGCCTTCGGTTGGGACTGTTTTTCCGCAGACTGGGCATTTTCGCTGTAGCCCGGCTTTGACGACAGGATAGCAGTGCGGGCAGCCGGAAACCGTCATCCGTTGGTCAGGCGTGTTCATCGGCCGGTAGATTTTTGAAATCATGTTCTCGGACTTTGCGAGCGGCGTTGAGCAGAGCGGGCAGCGGACAAATTCTGTGCCGCCGTGTTCGTTTTTCTGCGTGCGGAGTTCATTTTTTTCGCTCTTTGAGAAACTCGGAAAAAATCGGATGAACATGTAAAATGCGGCGATTATGAGGACTGCCCCCACTAACATCAGTATTAAATTATTCATTTTTTTATTATTCCCCAGATATTCTTCATTATAAAATTGTCGGTATAAAAATCTGCTCTGCCGTCCGCTACGCCGCCTAAAAAAGGAAACGCAAAATAAAGCTTGAAATCGTAAAGCTAAAATTTAGCGTTTCCGTTTATTCGTCTGCGCTATCGTCAGAGCAGATTTTTTTGTCAGTTTTCATAATGTAGAATTCCTGATTATTGCCTTTAAAAAATTTGGCTTAAATTTCTTTGTATATTATAATGAATCAATTGCAAAAAAGTGAATCTAAAACTAAATGTTTGGGGTGGAAGCGTGGAACCTATCATTCAACGCAGGATAAGTGACGTTTCGTTTGTGATTGACAAAAATCTTAATGTTCTCAGTGCAAAGAGAAGTTTTTTGCGTCTGTTCAATATTACGGACTCGCAAATTCAGCTTTCGAGTTGCATGGACGAAAACGACGCTGCTAATTTTAAGTATTTTCTGGCAAATTTTTCTGAAAAAAGTGAGACTCCGTATTTTGTGGTAACGCTTCTTCCTGTGCGCTCGCGCATAAGATGTCTGTTTTATGTGGAGAAACAAGACGAGTGCTTTCATGTGGATGTGAAGGAGCTGAATTATTCAAGGGAACTTCTTGAGAACACGTTGATTGAAAGCCGGGAGTACATTGCGCTTCTTAAAAATTTTGATGTTTATTATTTTCTGTTTGACGGAACGAAATTTTCAATAAAAAATACGAAAGACTTTAACACCGTTTTTGAATGTGCCGCCGAAAATACTGGCGAGTTTGCCGAATTTGTAAAATCGACTTTTAAAATTGATTTTTTGAACGGTGACACAAAGGCGCAGTTTGATTCGTTGCTCGTTGATATAAAAAATTTTGATGACGGAAAAAACTACCTGTTTTTGCAGACCGACAAAAAACTTCTTTCAGTTCACACAACAAAATCCTGCACCCGGAATCAAAAAGTGATTGTGGGAAACATAAGCTACGGCATAGATTCCGTTCCGAGCGAGAATTCCTACAACGAAAAAATTGATTTTTTGACGGGACTGTACAACAAAAAGGCGATTACGGATTTGGCCCACAAAAAAATCAATGAAGAAAAATATCCTTGCACGATGATTGTTATGGACGTTGACAAATTCAAGGAATGCAACGACACCTGCGGGCATGCCTTTGGCGACAAGGTTCTTTCGGCGGTTTCTACGTGTGTAAAAGACGCGATTTCTGGAATCGGTTTTGCAGGCAGAATTGGAGGCGATGAATTTCTTATAATTCTTGATAAAACGAAAGAGGACGATGTTCGAAACGTTCTTAGAAATATTCGCGTGGGGATTCAGTGGAGCATTACGCCGGCTTCGCCTGATTGCGTTGTAACGTGTTCAATGGGCGTGGCCCGCTTTCCGATGAACGCGGCGAATTATGACGAGCTTTTTAGTTTTGCGGACAAGAGCCTTTATCTTGCGAAGAACAAAGGCCGAAACTGCTACATAATCTACAAACCTGAACTTCACGACAGCGTTATGGCGCAGGACGAGAAAAATGCGTTAAAAATTTCTTCCGGTGAGTTTTATGCTTCTAGTTCAGAAAAAGAACTTGAGATTACTGAACGACTCATAAAAAACACTGTTTCGCCAGCAGAGTTAAAATCCGTTCTGGATTTGCTCGTGGATTATTTGTCGGTGCACACAATAAACGTTTACGACAGAGATTTAAAGCTTGTTTTTCAGGCCGGAAAAGAGATGCTTGATATTCGGAACGATTATTTTGATTCAAAATATTTTGCCTTTTTTAACGACTACGGATTCTGCCATCTCGACAATACGAACGTGCTGAATTCTTTGGACAAGCGAAAATTCGAAATGTTTTTGAGCGTGAATATTTCGACGACGCTTGAAGTGATTTGCAATGACGAAAATGGCGCTAGGCGTGCGTTTGTTTGTTTTGACATTTACAAGCCGGCCCGGACTTTTTCAAAAGAAAAATTGATTTTTGCATTGCTTGCCGCAAAATTGATTGCAAAACACCTCTAAAAACTCAAAAAAGCCAAAAATGTGACTGTGAGAATCTCCAAAATTTTATATAATCAAAGCTACTTAAAACTAAATGGAGTGAATCATGAAAGTACTTGTTGTTGGTTCTGGTGGACGTGAACATGCGATTGCTTACAGACTTGCTTTAAGCTCAAAAGTTGATGAAGTAATTTGCGTTCCTGGCAATGGCGGAACAGAGTTTGAGGCAAAATGCCGCAACGTGAATCCAAAGGATTTCCCGCAGTATGAAAACCTTTCGCTTTCGAATGCCGTCGTAAAAATTTCTAAGGACGAGAAAGTTGATTTTGCGGTCATTGGTCCTGAAGACCCGCTTGCCGACGGAATTTCTGACGTGCTTTGGGCAGAAGGAATTTCTGTGGTTGGTCCAAAAAGCGCTGGTGCTGCACTTGAGGCTAGCAAAGACCTTTCTAAAATCTTCATGAAAAAATACGGGGTTGCTTGTGCCGATTCGGCAACATTTACTGACAAAGACAAGGCCCTTGCTTACGTTCGCGAAAAGGGCGCTCCAATCGTAGTTAAGGCTGACGGGCTTGCAGCAGGAAAAGGTGTCGTTGTTGCAAAGACCGTTGAAGAAGCTGAAAATGCCGTAAAAATGCTTATGGAAGGCACTTCCGTTGGGGATGCCGGAAAGAAGCTCGTAATCGAAGAATATTTGCAGGGCGTGGAGATTTCCGTTTTGGCGGCAGTTTCCGTAAATCCTGAGGATTCGTCTAAAGCCTGCATCAAAGCATTTTTGCCTGCCCGCGACCACAAGCGCCTGAACGATGGTGCCCAGGGACCGAACACTGGCGGAATGGGCGCGGTTTGTCCTCTTGAAGACGTTAGTGCCGAAACGATGCGTCTTTTTGACGAAAGAATCCTCCAGCCGACTTTAAAAGGTCTTGTGGCAGAAAAAATGGATTACCGCGGATTTATTTTCTTTGGGCTTATGCTCACGAAAGACGGTCCAAAAGCACTTGAATACAACGTGCGTCTCGGTGACCCGGAAACGCAGGCCGTGCTCCCGATGATGGATTTTGATTTTGCCGATTTGTGCAAAGCCATTATGGACGGTTCTTTAAAAGATTTTGACCTGAAGTGGAAGAGCGGATTCCAGGTGGCTCCTGTAATGGTGAGCGGTGGCTATCCGTTAAAATATCCAAAAGGACTTCCTATTTCTTTTGATGAAGAAGAAATTGAAAATTCTGGCGCGAAAGTCTTTATTGCAGGAGCAATAAGAGACCGCCGTGCCAAAGAAAAAGTGCTTATTACCAATGGCGGACGAGTTCTTGCTTGTTCTGCTCACGGTGGCACTTTTGACGAGGCATGGCAAAAAGCCTATGACGCATTGCGAGGAATCTCGTTTGACGGAGCTTTCTATCGCAAGGACATAGGTTTGCCTGGTGCCGCTGAATCCAACTAATTTTTTTTCGGGAACGCTAAAACGCTATGCGTGGTGTTCCCGGTTCCTTGCGGCGGCTTTTACGCCTTCTGCAAAGAGCGTGCTCTGGTCTGAGCGGAGCGGCGTGCTGAATTCCGGCGCACCCTCGTCGTTGGAAACGCGGTAGATTTTTGTGCCGTCAGTTGAATAGGCCGGGCTGTTCTTGTCGTTGACCCACCAATCCAAAACCGCAATAATGCACAATCCGTATTTTATAAGGTTCGCGTTCGTTGCTGCCGTTTCTGTCGGCGGTCTTTTTGCGCCCAAAAGCACGTCCATGCGTTTAGAAATTGGATTCGGAATGTCAAAATTGTATTTGTCCCACGGATTTTTGATTCCGAGAACCTGTCCCTTCGTTTTTGCCGACGCATCGATATTTTTTACGAGCGCGAGGAAGAAATTGTACAAAAATTCCGTGCGGAAACAAAGCGCGCGGTACTGGCTGTCGTTTTTCGGCTTTTCAAGAAGAATCTGCGTGAACTCAAAATGAGGCAAAAAGTTGTATTTTGTCTGCCAGAGAAGCGACGTGATGATTTTTTTGCCGTACAAACTCAGCCTAAAGTCTGTGGACGTGTACTGCTGGTCAACAAACTCTTTTAGCATTTCTCCGTACTGTTTTTCAAAAAGCACTTCGCGGTAAACAGACCATTCGCTCAAAACCACCGAAAGTTTTTCGTCCGTTTCGGTGTCCTCGTTTTCTTCGGTAAAAGTAATATTTCTGAACCCCTGGAACAAATCTTCGGTGATTCGGAGGAGCGTTACCGTAATTTGAAGCGGGTTGCTCGGAGAAAGCAAGTTGTAGCCCTCTCTGAACTGGAAAAGTGGCTGAAAGTACGGGTACATGTCCGGCATTGATTTTAAGTCTGAAAATCCGGCTTTTGGGAATAATCTGTCGAGCAAGTTGATTCCAGACTGAACGATTTTCATTTTAAAATCCTTAGCCTCATTTTTCTTCCTTTCGGCCTTTTCTTTTTCGGTTTCAGTTACCTGTCTCTCTCTCTTTTCCTCTTCTGTTAAGCGCGGTTCGTTAACAGAATCCAGTTCCTCGGTATGATTCTCTTTTTTCTTGCTAGGAATGATTAGGTCGTATTTTGTTATTTCGAGGAATTTAAAAATGTTTGCTGTTTGAGTGAGAAAAAAATCCTGAAAATATTCAAAATGATTGCAGCACATGCGCATTAAAAGCGGATAGAAACCTTTTATCATTTTGCTGTAAACGAAGAACCATTCAGTTATGCAGGCTTTTACGAGCTTTTGGATTTTCTTTTTGTCGGCTTTTGGATATTTTACTAAATCTGCATAAACTTCCTTAAAGTAATTAGGAATTTTCGTTTCGCCGATGTAGTAGATTTTTAAAAGATGCTGGTAGACCGTTTTGATGAACGGAATCATCATTACGACCGTAACTTCGTCAGCTTCGTTCTGCAAACTCGTTGCGAGCGTTCTGAGTTCTTTTTGCGTCCAGCTGCCAATCAGCCGCATGAGTCGGAATTTGTCTTCGTTCGAGGTGAGTATTTTAGTCTTGTACGTTTCCGGCGAGACTTGAATTACGGCTTTTATTGCCGTAAGAAACTCGTTGTAGTGGTCCAGGCTTTTCGGAATGTCATATTCGATGAATCCTTTGCGCACTTGCTCAAGACCGTTTTTTTTGAATCTTCGGACAAAGTTGAACACTCCGTAGTTTGACTTGATTCTGTAGTCGTCGCTCATCATCGTTTTGTCCATGAGAGCGCGTTCTTTTTGCGTAAGTTCCGGGAGCGTAGGATATCGTGGTTTTTGTTCTGGAACGGCGTAGCCCATAATGTCGCCGCTGCCGGCTGATGCCGTTTTGTTTCCGGTGACCAGATCGTTGGATTTTCTGCCGCCCACGGCGGTGTGCCGCATTTCTCGGTTTCGTGGAAAAGCGTCGTAATTTATTGGCGCGGATTTTTCGGTGAAAATTTCTCCGCCGAGAATTTTTGTCATCTTCTTGGCTTCTTCTTCAGAAATTACGCCTATGTTTTTTCTCGTGTTGTCGAGCGTTCCGGGTTCCCAGACCGCTTGTGGTTTTCTTGGTTCTGTATAATCGTTTTTCATAAAAAATCCTCGATAAAACCTTCCGATAAAATTGCTGAAAAAGTTGTCAGCGGACTAAAGCCGAATCGCCTGATTCCTTGCAATTCCGTCAAAATTGTGCAGGGCGATATTTTCGTTGTCTTTTGTTTTTACTGAGCCTTCGAACGTTCCGTAGAGCGTGTGAACTTGCGAACGCGTTATGAACAGCGTCATGTCTCTAAAATGGTCGGATGCTGGCGTAAAAGTTAGGTCTACCATGTTGTCAAAATCTTGAATTACCCACTTTTTTGCGATTCCGAACGGATGAGTTATTGTTACTGGCGGAAGCGGTGTGCATTGTCCGTTCACGCAAAGAATGTTGTTGTTCAGTTTTTCTGCGTCAACTGCATTTTCCATTGTCATAAAAATCTGGAAAGAAACTTGCTTGCCGTCTATAAGTCCAGATGCCATAACGAATTCCTGTTTTACATGAAAGTTGTAATACGTGCGATTTATAGAAAAAATTGCGTGTCCGCTTATGTCTTCCATTGTGATTGGCTCGGAGAGTTTTGTTTTTCCCAATGTGAGGGAGCCTCGGATTGCTGGAGTTGCCGTGTAAGTGGCGGAGCATCGGCTTTTTGTAGGTGAAGGAATTGATGAAGTGATTTCGGTCATTCCTTGTTCTGAATAGTGTGCCACGAAGGCTGCGCGTGCAGTTGGCCTTGAAGAATCGCCCTTTAAATTGAAGATTAGCGAAATGCGGTTGCGTGCGTGATCCCAGCTGATTCTTATGTATCTGTTCTTTGAAAAACTTGCGCAAAATCCGCTTTGCAGGCTGTGCGGAATAAAACGTCTTCGCGGACCCATTATGCTTCTGTAAGTGTATTTGCGTTTGTTCTCTTTGCTCCAAAAAACGACTTCGGCATAGCCCAGAATTTTCTGGTCAAAAAAATCGATTGTTCCAATGTACGGCCCGATATTGAACATGAATACGAGCGAACTTTTTATTCTGAAATTTGTTATTATGTGTGGAAGCGGAATCCCCGCGAACGGAGCTTCGACTCCACGAATATCGAGTTTCTCTGGAAAATTTTCAAATGTACCGAAAACCGGCTTTCCATTTTGCACGAGATGTTTTGGCGGTGTAAGAATGTCACGTGTATACAAAAAATAACCCTCGAAATTTTTATTGGGAGGCTCTAAAAATATACAGATTTCTTAGAGATGCCTCGTTCCCGAATTACAAATTTAAAGTATAGCCTAAGTAGAAATTGCTTGTAAATAAGGCTGTTCTAAATCGCTTCGGAATTCATGGTGGACGTTATTTTACTGCGGTGCCGAAGCAAATAATAAAAAGATTCTTCTATATTTATCGGAAAAATACGAAAAAATTCTAAGAAAACTCTGAATTTAAAACTAAAACAAAAATTTGCCGCAGGGGAACGAAGTTGAATAAAAGGTCTAATGTCGATTTTTTTTAGTCAACTTAAAAAATCCGTCCACTACAAGAAAAGCGCGTCTGTTTTTGTCATGCCGAATTTATTTGTGAATTCTAAATTTCCGTTTTAAACTCTAAATAACTTACAAGGGGCAAAAAATCAACTTTGGCTTGTCCCGGCCTGGGAGGTACTTATGTCTGTAACTTTATATTCTCTTGGCGCGGCTCAGGAAGTAACTGGCTCTAAACATATCTTTGAAATTGACGGTCGCTCGTTTATGATTGACTGCGGAGCTTTTCAGGGAAAGCGAGCTGAATCTGACGACAAAAACCGAAATTTTGAAATTGCTGTTGATAAAATTGAATCCGTAATTTTGACTCACGCTCATTACGACCACGTTGGGCTTTTGCCAATGCTGGTAAAAAAAGGCTACAACGGAAATATTTACGCAACGCCCGCAACTCGTGACCTTGCTGACCTTATTATGATGGACAGCGCGCGAATTCAGGCCCGTGACGCGGAATATCTTCGGAAGCAGGCTCAAAAAAAAGGCGAGAAATTCGCTTGGAAGCCTCTTTTTGATGAAGGGGACTGTGTAAAGGCCACGAACCAAATAATTACGCTTTCCTACAACCGAAAAATGTATATTGCACCGGATGTGGAGCTTGAATATTTTGATGCCGGACATATTCTCGGTTCTGCGTTTGCCTACGTTACGATAAAAGGACAGCGGGACGAAAACGGAAGACCGTTGAAGAACACGACAAAAGATAAGATTTCAATCTGGAACAAACTTTTTGGCTGGAAGAAAGATGAAAAGCGTTCAACTCCAGACCGCAGAAAGGCGACTCCGGAGGAAGCTGCCGCATACAAAGGCGAGGAGCGTCGGAGCGGAAAAGACCGCCGTGCTGGCCGCATCTTGTTTTCTGGCGATTTGGGACGCAAATTAAAGCCAATAATCCGTGACCCGTCAACGAACGTGCCGGCCCCGGATTATATCGTTCTTGAAAGCACCTACGGAAACCGCAAGCACGAGGATTCTGCGGTGGCGATGGACGAACTTCGTAAGACTGTTATCCGAACAATCGAAAAGAAAGGAAAAATTATAATTCCGTCATTTGCGATTGAAAGGACTCAGGAATTGGTTTATTACTTCCATCTTTTGGTTGACAAGAAAAAAATTCCGCCGATTCCGATTTACGTTGATTCGCCGATGGCCGTTAACGCAACGAGTATTTTCCAGGTGCATCAGGAATGTTACAGTCCTGATGTGCACGAGGCTTTCTTGCAGCATCATAAAAATCCGTTTGGATTCGGCTCTCTTTCGTTCGTAAATTCTATTGAAGAATCCAAGGCTCTCAACGAAAAAGAGGGACCGATGGTAATAATCAGTGCGGACGGTATGTGCGAATGTGGCCGAATCGTTCATCATATTGCGAATAATATTTCTGACCCGCGTAACACGATTCTTATCGTTGGCTACATGGCAGAGAACACGCTCGGAAGACGAATCCGAGACGGTGCGAAAGTCGTAAAAATCATGGGGGATGAATTTGACGTTAAGGCGAACGTTGAGACAATCAATGCGTTCAGTGCCCATGCCGACTACGAGGAATGCACGAAGTGGCTCAAAACAATTGATACGAGCAGACTCAAAAAAATATTCCTGGTTCATGGCGAAAAAGAGGCCCAGACGTTCTTCCAGCAATATTTGGTAGACCACGGTTTTCCGAATGTAGAAATTATAAAATATGGTGAAACTTATTCAGTCGAATGATTGTTTTATGTTAAAATATAGAAGGATGAGCGTTCACCCTTTTTTATCTTGCCGGTAATACGACATTTAGGGAGTTAGAATATGAAAAAACTTTTTGCATTGGTTTTGTGCATGGTTGTTTCTGCATCATTGTTTGCAGCAACTTTTAAAGCAGGACAGAAACTTTACGTTTCAAAAGACGCGACATTGAAAAATGACGCATCAAAGAGAATTGGTTCGCTTGAAAAAGGCGAAGTGGTAATTGTTGTTGAAAGTGACAAGAAAAAGTCAAAAATCACTGTGGAAGACAACTCTTCTGTTTCTGGGTGGATTGAGAACAAGTATCTTACAAAGAAAAAGGTCGTAAAAAGTCACTCTGGAAAGAAAGTTACTGCAGTTGCTGATGAAATCGCACTTTCAGGAAAAGCAAGCGTAAGTTCAAAATCTCTTGAGAACGCTGATGCCACTGTTGATGGAATGGCACCTGTTTCAGAGGCTGAAGCTGATAAAAAGATTGAAGAGGTTATTCCTCCGGCCAGTGAAGCGGCCCCTGCAAACTAAGGTCGTTTTTTTAGGAAAATATCGGAATTTCCTAAAATCACTCCAAAATCCTTACTTGACTGTATAACTTTGAGAATTTATCATTAATCAAATAAATTCTTGAAAAGGGGTGTTGTAATGCCTGAAAATAAGGTTCTTCAGTTCTGTCTTGGAATTTTGGCGCTTTTAGGAATTTTCGCTGTTGGATTTGCAGTATTTTTCTTGCTTGACATAGTTCTTCTTGATGCTGATCCAATCGGAAAACTTATTTCTGGAATTGCGGGAGCAATCTCAGGAAAATAAATTGAGTAGGTTGTTTGTTTTTTATAGCCGATAGCCTGTGATAAATGCCTGATTAGTCAATTTTGGCTGTCAGGCATTTTTTTTGCGGAAAATTATTGGTATTGCCGCATGAGAGAGTGCTGCGCTCGCGGAGAGTTTGAGTGCTTTTATAATTCCGTTGACCAGCGCGTCTTCTGTAAGCGAAAAAGCTTGTAACTTAAAAAGAACTTTTCCTTGCGGCACGAGTGCCGCCGAAAGAATCACAAAAATCCAGAGAAAAATATACGGAAGAATTTTTATTGTTTGCCCCAAAAATTTTTGAGCCGCAAGCGAAATTAATAAGGTGGTGAGCAAAAAAAGAAAGTTGTCTGTTATAAAAATAAAAGACGAAATCAAGAAAATTCCGAGCAGAAATAAAATCTTGGTTTTAGAAAAGGTAAAATCCCTAAAAAACAAATATAAATCATTTTTTAAATCAGATTTTTGGGTTTTGTCAGATTGATAAAAATCTTCATTTTCTTCTTTTTTTATCTTGCTGGCCAGAAATGCCGTCAGGGTTCCCGAAAAAATTGAAAAAATGAGCATTGGCGCAAGAAGAGTTTTTGAGCCAGTGCCCAAATAAAATCTGTAAAGAAAAATCTGAATGAACGAACTTGAAGCTGCCCCAAAAATTGAGATTCCGTAGAGCGAAATGATTTTTTTTGGCAGTTTTGCGGCAATGTACATTAAGAGCGCCGAAAAAATTGACTGAATGAGCGAAATCAGAAAAAAAGGTGAAAAAAGCGTTCCCGCGGTAAGGTTTGCCGCAACAGACTTAAAAACGGCAAGAAAAAAAAATGATTTTAGTGGAAAGTTCAGCGCACAAACTACCGTCGCGTTGGAAAGTCCGAACTTAAAAAACGGAAAAACTCGCGGTAACGCCGATTCTGCCCAGGCGTAAAAAAGTGTTTTTTGAACGAGATTCGCGAGTTTGTCGTTTGTGGCGGCCTTGTTTTTATCTGGAAATTGCATCGAATTCCTCTCCGGTAAAGCTTTCGTGTTTTTTTTGTCGGATAAAAACTTTGTTTGGCAAGCAGACTATTGCACCCGGAAAATGTTGCGTCATACAGATTTTGTTTGGGCAAGGGGAACTGATGATAAAAACGTTTTTGTCGCGGATGCTAAAAACTGTTTCGCCCAATGCCCCTTGCACGCGGTAAGTTGCATCTTGCAACGTGGAAAATTCGTAATCCCTGCCGTTGGCGGTAACGAGAATTTTGTCGCCTGCCTTCAAGGATTCCTTTTTTAAAAGGCAAGCGACAGTAAAAATGATTGCAAAGACAATAAAAAAATCTAGAGGCTTAAAAGCTAACTTCAATTTTTTTCGAGTCGGATTCTTGCTGCCCGTGCGTGTCCTGCAAGGCCTTCTGCGTCGCCTAAGTGTCCGGCTGCCGTTGCGCTGGCAATTGCACCTTTGCTTCCCTGTACGGTGCGCAGTGTGGTTACAGTTTTTAAGAATACTCTTACGCTTAATCCGCCTGTAAATCTTGCGCTTCCAGAAGTTGGGAGCGTGTGGTTAAGGCCGGCTGCATAGTCTCCAAAAACTTCTGCGCTTCCGTGTCCAATAAAAAGTGAGCCGTAATTATGGCAGAGCGAGGCGATTTTGTCGCGCTCAGTGCCTTCTTCCATTGCAAGTTCCAGATGTTCCGGGGCTTTTTTGTTCGCGGCTTTGGCTGCTTGTTCCAAAGTGTCGCAGAGAATTATTCTTCCGCAATTTTTAATGCTTTGTTCGGCAGTTGCTTTTGTTGGAAGGACTGCGAGCTGCTTTTCTATTTCTTCGCTCACGGCTTTTGCAAGATTTTCGTCGTTTGTCGCCATGACAGGTTGTGCTACAACGTCGTGCTCGGCTTGTGCGAGCAAGTCTGCCGCAACCCATGCAGGGTTCGCTGAACTGTCTGCAATTATGAACACTTCGGTTGGACCTGCAACCATGTCAATTCCAACATTTCCGTATACGAGTTTTTTAGCTTCGGCAACGAATTTGTTTCCTGGACCTACGATTACGTCGGCACACGGAATTGATTCCGTTCCGAATGCCATTGCTCCGATAGCTTGCGCGCCACCGCAGGCAAAGGCTTTTGTAACACCGCAAATGTAGGCCGCAGCCATTATGTTTTCGTCAGCGTATGGCTTTCCGCCAATGAAAGGCTTTCCAGGAATTCCTGCTCCGGCTTTTTCTGCGGCGGATTTGTCGTCTGGATGCACTCGCGGCGGCGTGCAGAGCACGATTTCTTTTACGCCGGCGGCCACGGCCGGAGTTATTGTCATTACGACTGTAGAAACGAGCGGAAATCTTCCTGCAGGAACGTAAACGCCTGCTCGGCTAACAGGAATGTTTTTTTGACCGGTGAACATTCCTGGCTCAAGTTCAACTTCAAAATCATCAAAACTTTCTGCCTGTTTTTTTGCAAAACGGAGTGCCAAATCGTGAGAATAATTCAAAGCCTCATAAAGCTTCGGGTTTTCGCGCTGCATTTTTTCTGCGGCGGCCTTTAGCTCGCTGTGAGGAATTTCGAGTGAACGCGGGGCTGAAACGTCGAATTTTGCACCGTATTCGCTAAGAGCAGTGTCTCCTCGTTTTTTTACGTCAATCAGAACGTCTTTTACGATGTCGATTGAATCGCCAAAATCACGACCGTCAAAAAATTCTCTCTCGATTTCTGAATACTTTTGAATTTTTATCATTTGTTACTCCGTTTTGTTTTTTGGGAAGTCTTGATTCTATATTTTTTCGATTAATGCCACTGCGGCATCGAGATAATCTGAATTCAAATTTTCGACTTCGCCTTCATCAATTGCACGTGAAATTTCCTGACTTATCGGAATTCTGGCAAGAACTGGAATTCCGTAATCTTTTGCAATTCCGTCAATGTTGCTTTCGCCGTAAATTTTTATTTCTTTGTTGCAGTCTGGGCATTTTACGTAGCTCATGTTTTCTATAAGACCGATAATCGGAATCTTCATTGCGTTTGCCATGTTTACAGCTTTTTCTACGATTACGCGGACGAGCTGTTGCGGGCTTGAAACCACGATGATTCCGTCAACCGGAAGCGACTGAAACACCGTGAGCGGAACGTCGCCAGTTCCTGGAGGCATATCTACGAACATGTAGTCAACGTCTTTCCATACAACGTCTGTCCAGAACTGTTTTACGGCACCAGCGATTACAGGACCGCGCCACAAAACCGGGTCGGTTTCATGCTCAAGAAGAAAGTTCATGCTCATAAGCTGAATTCCTGATTTTGTAGTGACAGGATAAATCGCGCCGGTTTTGTCTCCCATTGCCTTTTCTTCAGCAACGCCGAATGTCGTCGGGATTGAAGGCCCCGTGATGTCTGCATCGAGAATTGCCGTTTTGAATCCGTGCTTGGCGAATTTTGCCGTCAAAAGTGATGTTACGAGTGATTTTCCAACACCGCCTTTTCCAGAAACGATGCCGATAACTTTTTTAACGCAGCTTCCTGAATGAAGCGGCACTTTTAAATCTTTTTTATTGCAAGCGGAAGAGCAAGTTCCGCAGTCGTGTGTACAAGTAGAATTTTCAGCCATAAAATACCTCGCTAAGAGTATACTCCAAAAAGAAGATTGTTTTAATACGATTGATAAAAAGTGGCTGTAAATTTTTAGGAGATTGGAGTGAAAAAAAAGTGCCACTACCGGGCGAATCCAATAATGGCACTTGAGGTTAAATAGTGGTCAGCTCTAAAAAATCAAAATCTGGATGATTTAGAGCCTTCCGTAGTTTATTTTTTAGGAGCTGCCATTCTGTCATTAATAGAAGAAAGGTTGTTTACCATCAAAATTGGTTGACCTGTAGCGTCCAGTGCGTCTCGCCAGAATGCACCTTCTGGGTCAACAGTGTTTCGCTTGCGGGTAACTTCCGTAATTGGGATGTAAACATATTTGTCGTGAACGAGTCCTACTACGCACTTTGTTTTTCCGGCCATTGCTGCGTGAACGGCATTGTTGCCGAGTCGTTCGCAGTAGATTGAGTCGTTTGCTGTCGTAACTGCAGAGCGAACCTGATAGCTTGGGTCAACGTACTTCAAGTTGATGTGGATTCCTTTCTTTGAAAAGTACTCATTGATTTTGTCTTTGAGATACAAACCGATGTCCGCAAGTTTTTTGTTTCCGGATGCGTCTTTTTCGTTTGTTGACTGTAAATGCTCTTGACCGGCACCTTCTGCAACGACGATTACGGCATGCTTGCTTCGTTTGATTCTTTGTTCGAGGTAAGACAAGAATCCATTCGGACCGTCCATGTCAAATGGAACTTCTGGAATAAGACAGAAGTTTGTCTCATGGCTTGCGAGTGCAGTTGCTGTTGCGATAAAGCCTGATTCACGTCCCATGAGTTTTACAAGACCAATACCGTTAATCTGTGAGTGAGCTTCCATGTGGATTGCTGTTACAGCTTCTTTTGCTTTCTGAACGGCAGTTTCAAATCCGAATGAGCGGTCAATTAACGCAAGGTCGTTATCAACTGTTTTTGGAATACCTACAACGGCAACTTTCAATCCGCGGCGTTCAACTTCGTTCGCAACGTCGAGCGCACCGCGCTGAGTTCCGTCTCCACCGATGATAAAGAGCATATTTACGCTCAAAGATTCGATTGCGTCAACGATGTCGTTTACGCGGTTTCCGCCACCACGGGTTGTTCCAAGGAACGAACCACCGATTTTGTGGATTTCGTCAACCAAATCCGGGGTAAGATCCATTGTGTTCAATCCCTGCTCCGGGAAGAAACCTTTAAAACCGAATCTGAATCCTTTGATTCTCTTTACGCCGTAGCGATAGTACAAACATCTTACAACGGCACGGATAACATCGTTCAAGCCTGGGCAAAGACCACCACAAGTACAAATACCAGCAGTTACGTGTGCTGGGTTAAAGTAGATGAATTCTCTCGGACCTGCTTTTTGAAGAAGATTTGAAGGATCAAGATTGTTGTCGCGATAATTATCTTCAAAAACATTCACAAAATTACGTACGTATGAAGAGTCCTTTACATAGTTCGCCCTAAAATCTCCATGTTGTTTAGAAAGTTCGATAGGTGAAGGAACTTTGCACTCGCCGAGTTGGTCAATCGTAAAATCGTATTTTTCTGCCATGCTAACCTCTTAAAATATAGTGAATTCAAAAATTATCTTTTAGACTCACAAATCTTTCTCAAAAAAAAATTCGAGATACCTTTAAAGTGTAAGTCCAAATTGTTCATTTTTCAAACAAAATATTCTATTTTATTCAAAAATATTAATATTTTTTACTGGATTTTAATAAAAAAGGGATTGCATTGGCTTGCAATCCCTTTACAAAGAATTTGAATTTTCAGAATGTACTGTTAGTCAGCTTTTTGGCGTGCTACGACTTTTCCTGCGACGCTAAGGACAAGCTCGCTGTCTCTTGGAGCCGAGTACGGAATCGTTACGTTTCCGCCCGTATGGTTTATGACCGCAATTTCTACCGATTTCCCGTCCGGTCTTATTGCTTCGAGTTTTACTGAAACTGGGAGCGGAAATTCTGCAAGCTGTGCGGTGAACAAGTCTGTAATGTTGTCGCCGTTCTGTACCGACGGAACTGCAAATTCACAAGAGATTCTTGAGTAATTTTTTACAGTTCCTTCTGTCTGTGACTGTTTTACGACTTTTCCTGCGTTGGCTTCGTCCGTCGCGATATTTTTTGTAAAGTCAAATACGACTCTTGAATTCTTTAATTCAGAGAGAACTTCTGCAACGTTCTTTCCTACGAGATTAGGAATTGAAGTTGTGGTTTCTTCTGGTCCTGAACTTACGATAAGCCGGATTGCGGTTGGGCTAGAAACTTTTGTTCCAGGCTCAGGAGTCTGTGCCAGAATTGTTCCCGCCGCGCTGTTGTCGATTTTGAACGACGGTTCGCCAAGCGAAAGCATTGGTCGTGATGTTTTCTTGAACATTGTGTCGAATTTTTCTTTTACGTTTTTGTAATTCATTCCGACGAAATCTTCGACTTCGTTTGCAATTGCGCCTTCGCTCACTGTAAGGTTTACGCGTTCACCCGCTTTTCGGATTGAGCCAGGTTCCGGTGACTGAGTAAGAATCGTTCCCGCGTCATCATCGCTGTTCGTGTAACGGAGCTGGATTTTTGGATAAAGTTCCTTTGCCTGCATTTCAAGAAGTGCTGTGGTGAGCTGCTTTCCGACTACGTTCGGCACCATGACCTGCTCTTCACCTTTTACGGTTGAGAAGAATACGATTGATGCAGTGACGAACATTATAATCATTGCGATTACAACAACGATGAATAAATTAAAACTGCTCGTCTGCAACGCAAGAAGATTTTCTTTTGCAAATTGTTTCCATGAGATTTTCTTCTTTTTGTTTGCGGAATATGTCCCAGTTGATGATGAATCAACAGTGGAATTTTCAACATTCTGGTTATTTGTGTCGTCCATTATTCTATTTTCCTTATTTGAGCTAATTATAGTTCAACCTGACAGTTATCTGACTAGACTAATACAGAACCAATAAAATTTCTAGCACCATTCATAAAAGACTTGTAGTCCATGGCTTTTTTTGCCTGCCATTGAAGTTCCGTGGCGATTAAAATCGAACCGTCTCCGCAAGCAATCTCGATTCCGACTGATTTTTGGTACGGAAGGACCGTGCCCGGAATTATGATTTGCGGAATTTCTTTTGTGGTGCGTTCTGAAACTTTTGCCTTTAGAATCGTAAGTTTTGTTCCATTGCACTCGGTGTACGAAAGTGGCCACGGGGTATAAGCCCGTATTTGACGGTCAATTTGAGAGGCTGATTTTTTCCAATCGATTTTTCCGTCCTCTTTTTTGATGAAAGGCGTGTACGAAGCTTCGCCGGACTGAACTTTTGCTTCTGGCAGGCAGAATTCTTCGCCGGCGTTCTCAGTTATTTTTCCAAGGACTTCAAGAAGAAGATAAGAGCCAACCTCCGTCACTTTGCTTGAAGTGCCGTCTCCGTCCATAAGACTTTGTGTTGATTCAGTTCCGTCCAAAGGAATCTCGCTGAATGCAAGAATGTCGCCTTCGTCGGTTTGGAGCGCGATTTTTTGAACTGACACGCCGAGTTTTTCGTCCCCGTTCAGAATTGCAGCCGGAACCGGCGTGCATCCGCGGTATTTTGGGAGCGCGCTCGGATGCAAATTTATTCCGCCCAAAGGGAACATTCCTAGGAATTTTGGTCCGAAAATTCTGCCGTAATCAAAACAAACCATTAAATCTGCGTTGAGAGGCGTAATCGCGTCCCTTGCTTCTGATTTTAAATGGTCAAAAGCGAATACGGGAATCTGTTTTTCGGTGGCAATCTGCGCCGTTTCTGTAGGAATGAGCTCTTTGTGCCGTCCGCGAGGACTCGGAGGGTTTGTAAGGACTCCGACAATCTCAAAATTCAATTTTTCAGATTGAGCGTGCAGATTTTTTAGCACGATTGCGGAAGAAAGCGGACTTCCTGCATACAAAATTCTCAGTTTTCTCATGTTGAACGTTCCCTCCTGACCAAAAACTATTTTGTGCTTTTTGAGGCTTTTTTGGCTTCCTGAGCGGCGATTTTTGCGGCGATTTTTGCCATCTTTTTTGCTTTTTCGGCTTCTTTCTTTGCGGCGCGTTCAAGGCGTTTTGCCATTTTTGCCGTTACGTCGGAAGCGAAATTCGGGTCTCCGCGGTCAATGTAAATGATTCCGTCAAGGTGGTCGTTCTCATGCTGGATGATTCGTGCCAAAAGTCCGTCGGCCTTGAGTGTGAAAGGTTTTCCGAATTCGTTCAGAGCCTGGACTGTTACGCTTGCAGGTCGTCTGATTTTTTCGTTGAAGCCAGGAAGCGAAAGACATCCTTCTTCGTAATCTTCAAGTTCTGGGCTTGTTGCAATAATCTGTGGGTTTACAAAAACTCGTCTAACTTCGTCGTCGCTTATTAATACAAAGAAACGCTGTGAAATTCCGACTTGCGGGGCTGCGAGTCCAACGCCGTCGGCGGCAATCATCGTTTCAAACATTTCGTCAAAAATAGCACGAAGTTCGTCAGTAACTTCTTTTACAGGTTCGCATTTTTTGCGTAAAACTTCTTCACCTAATTTGTAGATTTTCATACTCAAAATCTAACATAAATCCAAAGGAAACGCTACAAGTCGACTTTGAGAATGCAAGTTAATTTGTGCGTTTCCCGCAAGTTTTCCTGGCGGAAAACTTGCGCTCTGGTGGGTGGGCTTGCAGGTGTTCATGAAACGCGGCGGCAAGGAAAGCCGCGTTTCATGGGTGGGGTTTTGTTGCTCGCGCGGAGCTCGCAACTTTCAGTTTTGTAAGAAAAATTCACTTGTGCGTTTATGGAAACGCTGCAAGTTGGCTTTGAAAATTTAAGTTTACTTGTGCGTTTCCCGCAAGTTTTCCTAGCGGAAAACTCGCGCTCTGGTGGGACTGTTTGCATGGGCTTCCGAGTCGCCGCGACAAGCACGGCGGCGACTCGGAGGTTTGGCTTTGTGCTCGCCGCAGAGGCTCGCACTTTCGAGGGAATACTTGCAGGGAAAAAGGCGGCGGCAAGGAAAGCTGCGTTTCGTGAAGGCAGATTTGTTGCCCGCGCGCTGCGTGCAACTCTGTAAGTGAAACTTCCCCAAATCGCGATTTGTTGTACTTGTTTATTCACCTCAAATTTGTACAATCTTCCAATTGCACTTAAAATGATTGCATGAAAATTTTCTTGGCTTTGGGCTTTATGTTTTTTGTGGCGGGGGCGGTTCAGTCCTGCCAACCTTCCCAGTACGCTCACACCCGACTGTACAGTATGGTCACTCCTGTCTAGACAGTACGGTCGCACCTGACTGTCCAGGACGGTGCCACCTGACTTCCTGGAACGGTCACTTCCGACTTCCTAGGCTGGTGACTCCTGACTGTCTAGGACGGTCTCACCAGACTGTCTAGGATAGTCACACCATACTGTACAGTGTGGTCACACCTGACTGTACAGTATGGTCTCAAAAAAATCCGAAAAAAAATAACTGATTTTTGTAACTAACACTTATTTTTATCATTTACAGATAAAATCCGACAGAAAAGGAGGGCAAAAGCATGTGCCGTATGAGCGTGTGAGGCCTGCAAAAAAAGAATGGCCTGAAACTATTGGCGTAGATTCAGGCCAGAACGGCAGGAATATGGAATTCATATCCCGGACAGGTTCTAATCCTACTCCCTGCCATATTTTTTTGCAACGGCCAGAATCCAGAAGAAAAATTAAAAAACTGAATCATGCATGGCATGAGCATTTCAAAACTCGGGTGACTGTTGCCCCAAAAAAACAGAAGGACAAAAAAATATGGAAAATATATCTACATTACAAAACAGCTCTTCTATTCTCACAGTGACATTGCACGAGAACAAGCTCACAAAAGACGGAACGTATTACGCGACGGTCAGCAGGAACACCGCATCGTTCAAGAACCTGCTTTCTGAAATCGCGGAGGACAATAAGGGAATGGATCCGTATATGCTCCAGTTCGCCTCAATCCTCATGCAGAAGAAGATCCTCAAGATGCTCGAGCAGGGAAAGGCAGTGAACGTCCTTGACCTCGGAACGCTGTACATCGCTATGAAGTGCAACGCGAAGGGAAGGAGCGACGTTTCCGGCAACGGAGACTTCTATATAAAATTCATGCCGACGCCTCTGGCAAACGAGGCTCTCGCAAAGCTCGGCGTGGACAAGGTTGTCTACGCGGACGGCAATCCCGAGATAACGGAAATCCTCGACCTCTCCCCGGAGCCTGAGGAGATGGTGCTCAAAAAAGGCTTCCCGTGCCGTATCCGCGGCGCGAGGCTCAAAATCGGCGGCGAGCGTGGCGGGATATATTTCGTGCCTGTCGGCGAGGACGGGAAGACGGAGACGGACGAGGAGAAATGGACTCTGGTGAACGAAAAATCCGTATTCAGGAACATGCCAACGGAGCTGAACTTTATAGTTCCTTCCACGCTTGATGAGGGAAACTACAGGCTCGTGATAAGAACCTCGTACATTTCCAAGGACAAGACGCGGAAGAGCTTCGCCGAGTGTATGGGGGGAAGAATTTCAGTGAAGGTATAGGGAAACTGTGATTTTGGCAGGCGGCTTTCGGGAACAGATGAAGAAAGCCTGCCTGCATATTCGATAAAAATATATAGAAAAAAAGACGGGAATGTGGTAGAGTCAGAAAAAACAATTAAAAATAAAGGACACCGCACATTCCATGAAAGAACTGCTGAGAAAACTGGGCGCAACTATCACATTATGCATATACATCACGGCAATGGCACCGGCACAGGTGCTTACGGATAAAATGGGGGCCGGAAAAGCACGTCTGGACCATTATATTGACCGGGCTGAGAAAGAGAAGGATGGCCGGGCTTGGGAAGAACTTGTTGCGGAAGGGGTCTTGGAGGCCGTAAGGGCGTGGGAACGAGAGAATGCATATCTTAAAGAAAACGCTCCCGAAATGTACGAAAAAGAAAGAGAATCTGCCCTCACATACTATGAAACACTGAAAACAAAAAGGTACGTGGAATGGGCTATCGAACGCTACTCGGCGGAAAGGGAGAGCCGCGCTCTCAGTGGCCTGAAGGCCGAACTCAGGGAGGCTGCGCGGGACTTCGGGACTGCGGGCTACGACTTGCAGGAAGCTTCCCGAATCGAGGGGGACTGGGCAAAACGCGCCGAAGCCATCATAAATGATTACATAGGCGAGCAAGAGACGGAAAATTTCCTTTCAATGCCTGAGATAACGGCACGCCTTGAGGACACTGGGCTTGATGACGGCTGGATGAGGTCGTTTGCGGAGGAAACGAGAAATCTCACGGACGAAAGGATAAGAGCCGAGTCTAGGATGCTCTCCAAAAAAGAAGGAAGCAGGCTCGTTGTCAACTTCCTCAGGGACAAGGACTCGCTGCGGGCTTCCGGCACCGAAAAAGCCGCGGCGACTATTGCAAGGGATATATCCGAGAGAACGTCACGCGAGAACTCCGAGAGCATGGAGTCCGTTTTCGCGGAACTAAAGAAAAACATAGAGGGCAGGACGGACGGTGACGTGCCGGCGGGGGAACTGCTGAAAAAATTCGAGGATTCGTTCGGCAGGGGCATCGCGAAATGGGAGGATGCCGAACTGGAATTCCTCTCGGACAGGGCCGAGTGGGAGAAAAACGCCGGGGAAGCATTCGCGGAAGGGCATGAATCCTGGGAGAAGGCTTTTGAGGAGCTGAGGTCAAAACGGCAGGAATGGGAGACCGAGATCAGCGACAAGATAGCCGAACTCTCAAGGCTGGCTGCCGAGAAGAACTCCGAATTCGAGAAAGAAATAAAAAGCAGCCTTGACGCATACGCGGCAGAATTAAAAACAAATTCCGAAGTGCAGCAGCAAATATTTTCGACGTACAAGAATATATATGACACGCTGCGCACCGCACTCGCCACGTCTAAAAAAGGAATAGAAAGCATCGTCGCAACCTGGGGCTCCAAGTATAACGGGGTGTACAGCTACTGGAAAACGGAGGACACGGATTCCGAAGACTCATACCTATGCCACCTCGTCTCAGGGACGGCGACCGTGAACGTCGCGACGGCGGAAGATGACAAAAGAAAAATAAAGGACTCCATAAAGGCATATCTCATAAAAGAGAGGGACATGCTCATAAGGGAGTATGAGGCCGCCGTAGCGGAGGCAAAAGATCAGGCCGGGGAAAAAGAAAAAAAACTTAACGCTCGTCTTGAAGAATATGAGAATACGGCAGAATTGAGCGGTATATCAGGATATCATCATATCAATCCGAATATGGATGAGAACCAGCTCATTCGGATTCTTGGCAGCAGATATGTGCCGCGGAATATTCTCAGCGCATACAGAGAATACAAAGAATCCCTGTCCAAATGCGAGGCTCTCGCAAAATATTCGGACATGGGTGAGACTCTTGCAGACTATACAGAGCGGGCAATAGCATTGGTGGACAATGACGGTGACAAGGCCGAGGCGGAAAAAGTCCACAGCGGAATCGAGCAGCTTGTAAGTAGCATAAAGACCGAAACAATCCTTTCCGGCAACGGAAACTTCGTTTATGAGAAAGAGCCAAAAATCGCATTCTACACTCTTGTGGACTGGTACACCCAGACAATAAATTATGCAAGAGAGCTGGACGAGACTCAGAATTCCCTCATGAAATTCATGGGCGGAATACAGGATTCTGGCACACCGACGGAACTGGATCTTGAGATAACAAGGGCAGAGTGTCTTAAGATGCGTGCCAGCGAGGAATACGAAATAGCAAAAGCGGTGAATCTGTATGCAGAAAGGGCTGACGCTAGCCGGGAAAGCAAGGACGAGACAAATGCAAGGCTTGCTGAGAGCGTCTTAGCGTATGAAAACGCATTCGCCGCCTATGAGGAAACTGCCTCAAAATTAACTTCATACTCAAACGAAATTGAAAAGGCGAAGAGCGAAATAAGCCTGGCCGAAAGAAAACTCTCGTCGCGACAAGCCGAACTTGAACGGCTAAAAACTGAGTATGAGTCAATGGAAGCTGCGGACGACAGCTCCGACACAAAAATCATCGGTTCCATGCTTAAAAGCTACCTCGGAAGGTTTGAGTCCCTCGTAAAACAACAGCAGGAGGCGGAGTCAGGCCTGAGCTATTCCGAATCAAAAAACGAAGAAGCAGGTGAGTACACTCTCATAAAGGATGCGGAGGAGAGGGAGGCCGAAAGCGTCAGAAGCAGAATCTCCGCCGCGCAGTCCGTGGCAAGTAAGCTTTCCGGGGTGGAAGACGGCCGCTTCACGGAAATGCTCGCAAGTGAATTGCAGGATATATTGTCGGATGAGCTCCTAAAAAAACAGTATGAGGCGGCAATCGAGCTCGGGGCAAAAATCGACTCCCTAAAAAATGACTCTGCGTGCAGTCCCGAATACAGGCAGTTTTACAGGGAAATCTATATATCGGAAATAAAATCCATTCTCGAATATGCAACTTGTTTATACAGGGAACGGCTCAACGGATTGCTGGATTCCGCAGAGACGAACGCACTGCCTGAAACACAGATGTCGTACATGGAGAAGGTGCGCGCCGTTCTGCTCATAGCTCCTGAAAAGAACAAGGCTTTGCTCGATGAGATTGACTCATATCTTTGTGTGGACGCGGAAAGCGAAAGAAAGAGCCTATTGAAAAAATGGGCGGATGAGGGAAATACCGGAATCCTCAGCATTATGAACGAAGCTTATGAGTTCGAGAACGCCGAGCAGCAAAAGGCATTTGGATATCTTGAAGGCCTTTGCGCAAGAAATACTGCCCTTCAGAATGAATTTGACGAAAAACGAAAGATTTTCTTTGACAGAGGTGCAGAGCACAATGCCGGCAAAATCATCGCGGGATATAACACAGCGAAAGAAAAAATTCGTAAATTAATAGAAGAAAACAATAACTCAAGAAAATCATCTAGGCACGGATATGAAGACGTCATAGATTATATAAGTTCTCTCTACGCTGATGGAAAGAACCTGTCTCGCACGGGCCTGCGGGCACTGGAAAAATATATAGACGCATATCTGTGGGCGGAAGCCGTTAGGTATGTCCATTCAGGCACAGACGAGGACGAAACAAAAAAAAGGTACGACCAGATTCTCTCGGAGCTTACGGCGGGCGAAAATGCCGACGGTGAGATGTCTGTGTCCGATAAAAAATATATAGAATCAAGATTCCTCGAATATGCGCTACAGGAACTCTCGGCAAACAGGACCGTGTGGGCGCAGAAACTTACAGAATGCAGATTTGTTGAGAGCGGAGTCTATGCCGGTGAGACCGAGATGGCGAACGCCAGGGAACTTTTAAAGAACGTAGACTCACAGCTTTTTTCCCTCGATGCGAATTCCGTGCGTGAATGCGCTAAATTCTTTAGCGGAGCGGATTCCGCAGTGCTTTACGATAATGACGGTAAAAAAAAGGAGAGTTTCCTTAAGGCTGAGGATGATCTCTTATCATTAATAAAGACGCTGAACGCTTATGCGACAATGTTCGTGGCCAGACAGGAGGGCGACTCTGGCAAGGGAAAAATCGCCAAGCAGGCAGAGATAGAGAAGGCTGCCAAGGAACTTGCGGCGGCAAGAAAAGAATATGATGCAGGACTCGACAAACTCGCCGCGGCGGGCGAAAACTACAATCATCATGTGGAATCCATAAACAGGCAGTACGGGGAGCTGGAATCTCTGAGGCTCTCGAAGAGAATCGCACAGGCTGTGCATGACTTTGCAACATCCGTATATTTTGAGGACATTGGGAAAAACTCTGACGAGGAATACGTCACTCCAAAAGAAGCCCTCTCTAAGGCCTCTTATGCGCTCCGAAAAGCTGAGAATGCCGTAGAGACGCTGAAGAAACTCAGAAATGAGTATGAGACGGCAGGAGCCTTCGCAGAAAAAAAAGAGACTGATGAATATATTACGGCCGAAAAGGAATACTACCACAGCCTTGTACTTGAACATGAGATGTACAAAATCCTGAACGGGGCACGGGAAAATCTGAACGTTGCGGAAAGTGAGGTTTTGGCGGATTACGAAAAAATCTCCGGCGGCTCGGAATATGAAAGAAATCCCGATGAAAGGAATTCTGAAAAAATCTCGGACGGACTACGTTATGATGAGAATTCAGCCGCAAGTAGGCTGGTGGAGATTTCTGTGGAAGAGGGCGTTCCGCGCTATCGCCTGAATTATTGGGTGGAGAAAATACCCGTATACAGGGATGAGACTCAGGAAGTGACCGAAAGCTATGAGTACATAGATGATGACGGCGACACATGCACGGGACAACGCACTGTAGAAAAAACTGTAAGTGTCTTTGACCACTATGATTATAAACTGAAAGAATATGACACTGACAGAAGAAATGACGGAGAGACCGAGAAAAACTGGTATGAGAACCTTTCCCTGTCAACCAAAAACGTTACGCTCCCTGAGGTAAAAAGAAGCGTCGGGACGGAGGAAATACATAAATTTATACTGAGAATCGGCGAGAATCCCGAATATCTCAAGAAAGTTACGCTTGCCGCATATTATCTCCTTGCAAAGAGTGCGGAGGCTAAAACAATAGACAACAAGGACGGAAAATGCTTCAAGGATCCGTATTCCCGTGCTTGGACGGCGGGAGGCGGCAGAGACGGGCACAGCATAGATTTTGTGGGGTATTACAGGACCTACAGGGACGAGGCTTTGCGCGAAGCCTACGAGAGCGTGATGGCTGGCGGAACCGGTATGGAGGACACTGCCCTCTACCTGCTCGCACGGCAGGGAAAGAACATAATCGCCGGTATGGTACGGGCCGGGTACGAGGAGAACCTCCTTAAATCTGTGGCCTGCGGCAAGCTCGCAAGAAAGATGGAACGGATTGAGGACAACGAGACCTGGTTCAAGCCGTTTTTCGGCGGATACACGACTGCGAGGGGAAAATTCGCGCGGGAGTTAAAGAGGGATGCTTCCTCGGAGCGGAGCTATTCTTCTGGTGAGGCGCAGAAAAGCCTCTCAGGGCTTGAAACCGCCATAAGGAACTACAAGGACGCTGTTTCGAAGAAAGACAGTGCCCTTTCGGTGTACAACAATATCCTCTATGGCAGTGCCACTGCTCCTGACAAGGATATAGACGGCAAGTCTGCAAGAGACAGCATTGTCCGCACGATGAAGGAAAAAGGCTCTGCGCTGTTGGAGAATGAGTTGTCCGTCGTACTTGGCAGAATAGACGGGACAAAGAAATTTAAGGACGTATTCGTAGCCCTTGATGAAATGAAGAAAAACACGGCACTTTCGATGAGCGAGGCAAAGGTCGCGCTTTCGAAAAAAGCCGTGGCTGACCATAGTCTCCTTGAAGACAATGCTATGGCTTTTAGGACCCTGGCGGAAAAAACTCTTACGATTGACGATGAGTCACGAAGCCTTCTCAGAAAATATGCCATGCTGGCGGGCGATACTACGCTGAGCCTTGCGGAGAGGGCAAGTGCTTCCGCCGAGTATGACAGGATATATTCAGGAATTCTTTCCACGGCGGACGAAGATAGTAACGTGCTTTTTGATGCGGCAAAAAAAGCGTTCTCCGGGGAGAGCTACAACTCTCAGAAACTTTACGGTGCCCTTGAGGCCAATTATGCCGGCTATTTCGCTGCAGGAAGCTCTGCGGCGAAGACCGACAGAAACTCGGAGAGCGAGGGATATATTTCCGAGCTTTTCGGCATCTACGGGAATTTCCTTGCGGAGGAACTTTCTGACAGGGACACAAGAAAATATGTGGCCTACGAGATGAGCCTAAGGAACTCGCAGCTTCTCCTCAGAAAAGAGACTTCCGACTCCCTCTCCGCGCTGGCGGACCTCGCAAGAATCTCTGGCGGCGAGTGGGACAGGGCCGAGGAGCGGCTCCGCGCGCAGCAGAACGCATGGCAGAGAAATTTCCTCAAAAGGTACGGGAAGGAAAACGGCGAGTGGCAGGACAGCTATGAGGAATTCCTTCGCGAAAAGCAGGAATGGGTGACAGGCATGTATATGGCCGCCGCCTCGGACACTGCCGTGCCGGACGGGGCTTCAGAGGCGGAGAGTGCCATAGCCCGCGTGAGCGCAAGGAAGGAGAGCGGAAAGTCTTCCCTGAAAGCTGATTTTGACATTTCGGAAATACTTGGTAGCCTCCTCGGCGGGACCCGGCTTACGGAGCTCGCGGCGGATTTTGATTCCGCGGGGAAGCTCATCGGAAGCCTCCGCGGTGCCGTCGGCGCAAGAGCCATAGGCGGGAGCTGCGAAAAGGAACTGTATGCCGCCCGCGATGCGATGAACGGTGTGACGGCCAGGATGGAGGAGACCGCCTCAAGGCTCGCCGCGCTCACGGCGGTGGAGAACCTTGAGAGAAGGCGGGCCGAGGCCGGGGAGTCCGTGGACGGGGCCAACGAATATGTGGAATCCTCCATAAGGGCGATTGCCGAGAGCGACGGCTACGCCGTGAAGGACGGGAGCATAAGCCGAAAGGCCGTCGTGGACTCGACTTTCTGGAAGACAATATATGAGACTCAGACCGTGAGAGGCTACGAGCGGTTCAGGACCGCGGCCCCTGTGTTCAGCCTGTCGCTTGGCTCGATGCTCGGCATGACGGCAAGGAGCCTGACTGCGGCGCTGGCCCTTGCGGACGAGGAGCTCCGGCTGTGGAGAGAGAGGATTTTCGGTGACGGTGACGGCATTATATACGCCACTTCCGGCACGGACGGAAAGACGAGGGACACTGGCCTCGGCTTCACTTTCGGAGGAGAGTTCGGGGAGCACCTGGGCGAGCGCGGGGAGCTGGTGGAGAACCCCGACACGTCAAGGAGCAAGGAGAGCAACGTTAAGCGCGCCGGAAAGGGCGCCATCGCGCAGACGATGCTGGACTTCGACTGGAACAACGCGCGGAGGGAGAGCGGCTGGGCGGAGCTTTCCAAGCCTTCCTGGGACAAAAAACTGTGGTCGGGAACTGGCCCGTTCGGGTTCGAGCCGCCGTCGGTGCGCACGGTTGCGACGGTGGCCGCAGCCGTGGCGGCCTCTGTGGCTACGGCGGGCGCTGCGAGCGGCGTTGCGGGTGTGCTCGCCTCTGCAGCGATAAGCTCCGGAATCACGATGGGCAACGAGCTGGCCTTTGCTACGCTGGATCTTGTTGGCGGGTATAAAACAGCCTATGATATAGGGAAGTCTCTTGCCGTCTCGGCGGCCACGAACATTCTAGGCGGGGCTTCCGGCGTGGCCGGCCATGCGGCGAAGGGCATCGCCGGGGTAGGTGGCGTGGCCCTCAGGACAGGCATATCGTCCGCAAGCTCTGTATTGACCAAGGCCACCGGCAGCTTCATCTCTTCCGGGGGAGACTGGAAGGCTGTGAAGTCTGACCTCAACTCGTTCTCGGACTGGGGCGGCATAATCGCGAGCACCGCGGGTGCCGCGGTGACGAACTCGCTGGGGGAAATGAGCCTCGGAACGGGCAATATCAAGGTCACGGGCTTTAACTCCGCACAGATAGGCGAAATCTCAAGCCTCAACGGACTTTTGGGAGGCATTGCCTCCAGCGCGGTCAGCTACGGCCTCACGGGAAGCGCTACGCTCAACGTAGCCCGTCTCGGCGGAAGCGGGGTGCTGGAACTTACCCTCGGGAAGGACGGCGTGTCGTCACGGCTCGGTACCGGCGGAACGGACGTAAGCCTGGGAACTCTCAGGGCCTCCGTGGCGGGGGCCGGGAACCTGCGCGAGAACTGGCAGATAAACTCCGTCGCGGACTCGCAGTCTGTCGCGAGCGCGATGAGGAGCCTGTACGGATTCGGAGACACTGCCCAGAAGCAGCTTCTGGACGACCTCACCTCGAAGAAGGCCGTCCTCCACACTGGCGGCACCGACGGCACCGCGGAGACGAGGCTCTCCGGCGGGGTCAGACATGTATATCTTTCCTCAGAGACCGCTTCGGACTGGGCCAAGGCCGGCATAGCCCTCGGACACGAGGCGTACCGCAACGGCGTTTACGACGGTGAGGCGGGGCAGCTTGCCGAGACGGTGAGCGCGGTGTTGGGACATTCGGAATTTGTACGGAGATTAAGCCAAGATATTGCATATAAGAATATTACAGAAAATATATTATCCTCTAATGAACAGCTTCGTAAGGATGTTTTATTTTATGAACACTACATGGATGCTCTTCGTTCTGGAGACAATTCATCTGTATTGCAATCTGTAGGTGAAATTGCTTGTAATGTGATTAAAAACTATGAAATATCGGGCGATTATTGGTATTTGAAGAAAAATGGCCAATTGATAGACGATTATTGTTATGACAGAATTTCATATGAAGATAATCGCGAAACTAGATATTTTACCACAGTGAAAAAAGATTTGATGGATAGCGAATTGGCATTTGCTAGAATGTTTCCTGATATTTTTTCCGAATTACCAGAGTCGTCTGCTTTCTCAAAAGGAAATATTGATTCCTATATATCAAATGCACAAAATTTTTTAAATGGTATCGAGACAGCTATAGATGGACTTAAAAATACTGGGCTAGATAAACTTCTAAATTTTAATGAGACTAACAAAGTTATTTCACATATTGAGACAGAAAAAAATAAACTCTCAACAACAAAAGATTTTATGGAGTCTCTTTATAATAAATATAAAAAAGATTTCGAAGAGACTAACATAAATCCTTTGAGTATTGAAACAATGGAATATGCCAAAATTAATTATTTATCTACTTACTTAGAACAGCTTATGAAAAGTCATAAATCTTTTTTGAATACAAGATTATTAATAATGAATAAAGAAGTTTGTAGCATAAAAGATTGTGTTGCAGGCCTAAGGAATGTTGCAAAAGATATAGAAAAAGACAGATTTGATTTTGTTGATTTATCTCTTGTAGAGGGCTTCAGAAAAGATTTTAACATTAAAAATGGTAGTTATATTCTATCAGTGAATACAGGAAATTATTTCTTTACTCCTGCAAGAGTTAGATTTTTTGATTTTGTTTCTGGAAGGGGGATTGAAAGTAAATATACTCCAAATTCCCAAAAAATAGATTTCAATTTTTTTACAGAAAATTTTAGCTTTAATTATGGATATAGTTTTGCAGAAAATAAGCATAGCATATCTTATAAGCAAAAATTTTAAGCAGAGGTACGTATGAAAAAACTGTTTGGTGTTGTGTTGTTGGTGTTAGGAGCGTGTGTGTTTGCACAGGCTTTGACTCGTGTTGAGTTTTTTGAGAAGGTAAAAGAAAACTTTGAAATTGAGAATTATGAGAAAGTTTTAACCCTTTCGGACACGATGCTGCTGCAGAAAATGTCAAAAACTCAGGAGGCGGAGATAGATTATGTAAAAGCTCAGGCATATTATATGCTTAATAGATTTGATTTGGCTCTTGAATATGCGGAAAAAAGTCTTGCGATTCAAAAAAAATCTCCAGATGTTTACGATTTAAAAGGTCAGATTTTTATTGCCCTGTATAAAAAAAACGATGATTCGGAGAATTTAAAGAAAGCCATTGTGGCTTTTGATGAAAGTTTAAAAATTAACCAACGATTTTTGGGAAGCCACTTATATCGGGGGCTTGCAAGATATTATTTATTTTCGAGTCAGTATTCAGAG
>NZ_JPUF01000026.1 GCF_014737315.1 Treponema zioleckii
GACGATTTTTTTTGATTTTAATGAGTGTCAACTTTTTTTAGAATTTTTATGAGACCTTCTTTTTCAACCAAGTCGATTGGTCGGCCTTCCGCATAACGGCGAGCTTCGTCACTGAATGAGCCGACAGAGAAACAAATCCCCTTGTCAGCCTTTGTGTCTGAAACTTTGGCATGAAAATCTCGGATATACAAATCAGAAATACTTCCTGTTGAACGATAGAATCTAAAAATATGGATTTCCTCAGAACGGATAAAGTCTATGTTTGTAAGGACTTCAACGCATTCTGGGGTTACTGACAAATCCACGATTTTTACGGAAGCTCGCTGATTTGCATAAAAAATCATTACGATTCGTCGGCAGAGAGCTACGAAGTCGCTTGAACTTGCCATGAGATAAACCTGTAAGTTTTTGTTCTGGTTCAATTCCTGATAGCGGGCAACGAGCTGCGGAACGTCTTTGTAAGAGGGGTTTATTGCCATGATTTCTTTGAGCAAATTCAAACCCTTTGAAAGTCCTTTTGTAGCAAAATAAGCCAATGCCAAACGGTAGCGAAGGTCGATTGCAATTTCCGGATCGATATTCTCGTGCTTCAAGCCGATTTCAAAATCCTGAATGGCTTTGTCATACTGATTCATTTTTGAGTGGGTGATTCCCGCCTCAAGACAAGATTTTGCACCGAAAACTGGATCTGGACGCAGGTGCATGAATACTTTCATCGCTTTGTCGCCGTAACCGCTTTCGTTCATGGCATCTGCCATTGAGAAGAGTGCTTCCTTGTTTTCTGGGTTTTCATCGAGTGCACGCTTGAGATATGGCAAACATTCTTTGTAGTGTTTGTTCTTATAAAGCGCGAGACCCAGAAAAAAATTAAGGTTCGGAGCTTCAGGTCTTAAGGCAAGCGCCTTTTTAAAGCAAGGAACAGCTTTGTCAAAACTGTTGTTTTTATAACATGCGTAGCCAAGATAGTAGTTAACTTCAAAATCCTGGGAATTCATGTTATATGCGAGTACGAGACCTTTCATTGCTTCTGGCAGTTTGTTGAGTTTTACCGCACAAATACCTTCCCTGAGGCATGATGTAAAAGCATCGATTTCTTTGTGGGCAGGGGCAATGCTCATCATCGTTTCGTATAACGGGTAGGCTTTATCCCATGCGTGTTCGTTATAATAAAGTTCAGACAGGGGAATAAGTCCGTCTGGATTGTGAGGATCTTGAGAAAGTTTTCGGCTTGCATCCCGAATTATTGCTGCACGTCCCTTTTGTTTGCCCTTCTTCTTTTTTGAACCGCCGCCACGGGTTGCGACGGTAAGAATAAGGGCTAGAAAAGCGACAACTATAACAATTGCTATTAATGTAGGCATAACACTTCATTATCGGTCAAAAAGACCGATTTCTTCAATTACTGAAAGTCTAGGTGATGAAACTTTAAATCTTAATTTTAGGATTTAAGTTCTTTTACGAATTCCGCGATTCTGTCCAAAGCAACTTTGATTTTGTCGATTGAAGTCGCATAACAGCAGCGTATGTGCCCTTCTCCGCCTTCGCCGAACACGCTACCAGGAACTACCGCAACATTGTGCTTTTGAAAAAGCTGCGTTGCAAATTCCTCGCTCGTAAGGCCTGTGGAAGAAATGTCCGGGAACATGTAGAATGCGCCCGTCGGCTCAGGAACAGGAAGTCCCATGTCGCAGAACGCTTTGTACATCAAATTTCTTCGTTGCTGATAGCTTACGCGCATTTTTTCAACATCTTTCCAACTGTGTTTTAAGCCTTCGACCGCTGCATATTGGCTAAAAATCGGGGCGCAAATCGTGTTGTAGCCGTGAAGTTTTACAACTTGTCCCAAAAGTTCAGAAGGTGCCGCAATGTAGCCGATTCGCCAACCTGTCATTGCGAATGACTTTGAGAATCCGTTCAGGACAATTGCGTAATCCTTCATGCCGGGAACCGCACCGATTGAGAAATGTTCTGCGCCGTCGTAGGCAAGCTCGCAGTAAATTTCGTCGCTTATGCACCAAATCTGATTCTCGATTACGACCTTTGCGATTTTTTCGAGTTCTTCTTTTGGAATCATCGTTCCGGTCGGGTTGTTCGGCGAGCAAATCATAACGGCTTTTGTTTTTGGTGTGATTGCCGCCTTAATTTGCTCTGCCGTCGGATAGTAGCCGTTTACGCTGGAATCAATAGGAACTACGACCGCGTTGCAGAGCTTTGCAAGCGGCGTGTAATTAACGTAGCACGGCTGAACGACGATAATCTCGTCGCCAGGGTTTAGGATTGCGCGCAAAACTGCGTCAACGCCCTCGCTCGCGCCAACGGTAATAAGAATCTCGTTCTTTGGATTGTAGAACATTCCGTAGCGTTCCATGTACTTTGCGATTTCTTCGCGAAGCTCAATGAGACCCCAGTTTGAGGTGTATGATGTGTGACCTTTTTCGAGATGATAATATGCTTCTTCTCGAATTACCCACGGAGTTGGAAAGTCTGGTTCTCCAACAGAAAGGGAAATTACGTCATCATGCCCGATGAGCATCTCAAAAAATTTTCGTATTCCAGATGGAGGTGTTTCCATCATTGATTTGCTGAATCTGTCTTCTCGTGTATTCATAAAACTTTTTTTCCATCGTAAGATTTCTTTTTTTTTCTGCTCTACTCCGCAACTGTCGTTTTGTAAATGTGATGCTGAGCGGAGTCGAAGAATAGATTCCGAAACAAGTTCGGAATGACCTGTTATTTGAAATCCAATGTACTAGGCCATTACGCCTTCGCGGCGGTCACTTTCGTCCTCAACGTAAAGAACGTCGTTCTCTTTGTATTTTTTTAGGAGAAAGTGTGTTTTTGTGGAGCGAACGCCGTTCAGTGTAGAGAGTTTGCTCGAAACAAAAGAAGCAACTTCGCGAAGGTTGTCGCCTTCTATAATCACTTTGAGGTCGTAGCCTCCGCTCATAAGGTAAAGGGATTTTACCTGCGGAAATCGGTAAATTCTTTCGGCGAGTGCGTCAAAGCCATGCTCGCGTTCTGGTGCGCATTGAATTTCTATTTCTGCCATAACTTTGTCTTTTACGGCTTCATCTTTCTCAGGATTGATAATGGCGGCGTATTTAAGGATTACGCCCTCATTTTCAAGGGATTTAATAATTTCTTTTACTTCGTCCACGGTCTTTTTTGTCATTGCCGAAATATCTTCGACGGAAAGCCGTGCGTTTTCCCGCAACAAGTCAAGGATTTCTTCTTTGCTGTTCATATTCCCCCTCTTCTCTCTCTTAATTTATTATAAAAAAGCTAGGGCAATTCTACAATAAAAGAAAAATTATTGCTCTACAAAAAATTGATAAATTGCAGGAATTACGTTCGTTTTACTTTCGTAGCTGAAAATTTCGCTTTTGAGTTTTCCGCTAGACCAGTTTAACGCCACAAGATTTCCGTGAACGGGCTTTTTGTCGTTGCCAACAACAATTCCTAAATTTATGATTTTTAGCTCATCGTTTTCATAAAAATAGCAATAGGAATCCGAAAGACCGATATTTTCCCGGAAAATTACAACGTCGTTGGATTCAAGCAGTTTTTTTGCCTCAATCTCTGGAACTGAGGCGGGATTTTTTGTTATGCCCACAAGAATGTTTATTTGGTTTTTAGCCGAATTTGAACGGTGGTGAGCAGTGGAAGATTGGCTTTTGTTTTCTTCAATATTTTTTGAATCAAAATCGACTGCACGAATGTTAACCGCCGTTTTGTGGAGATTTCGGGTAAAAGTTTCGCCTTGTCGCATGTCAAAAATAATTTCGTCGAATCCCGACAAAAAGCGCGCTTCGCTTCCCGCAAGGTCGCGCAAAAGGATTTCGGCTTTGTCCTTTGATTTTTTGTAGCGGTCCCACTTCCAGTTCGTGCGGATTCCAGCGCCAATGTTGCCGCTTCCGCCGATTAAAATGAGCTGATTTTTTGTGTTCTCGTAGTCGATTTTTGAGAAACGCTGGCTTGTTTTTGCGACTTCCTCGTAATATTTTGAGATTTCCTCCGCCGCGGAATCCGGCAGGAATTCCCAGTATTGGTGCGAGGTTGAGACGACAAATTCTTCGGGGATAAAGTCGTAGGTTGAGCTTTTGTGAATCAGCACGGGATTTTTGGCGTTTTTGCAAAGCGCGAATTTTTGAATGCAAGTTATGCTTTCCGGGCTGTCGATTTCGATGTCCTGAGCGCTTTCAAACTTTGCGATTGTGTTCTGTGAGGCAATGTCGTGAAGGTTCGTCATTCGCGGAATTTGGTAGTGCGAGAAGTCCACTGAGGCGATGACGAGGGAATTTTCCGGCAGATTTTTTGCGAGAAGCTCGCCTAATTTTTGATACAGCCTGAATTCTTCGGGGTTTGAGAACATTTTTACGAGAATCGGAAGAATCTTTGCGTTCGGAAAATAATGTTTTATGAACGGCGTGTGAATGTAGATTCCGTGTTCGTTTTCCCAGAGTGAATCCTGAAAACTCACTTCGTTTTTTAACACTTCGTCCGAAAGAATCTGTTCTTCGAGCAGCTTTTCGATTTTGCTTGCCAAAGGAATTTCGCCTTCCGGTGCCATGAATTTTGTGTTTTTTGGAAAGACGATATTTTTAGTTCCTTGTTCGAAGTGATCCGGCGCGATTACGACGACAACTGCTGGCTCTGCGTTCGTTTTTGAAGCGAGATTTGAAAGTGATTTGTAAAAGCTGTTCTGAAACGGGCTAGTTATGTCGTGGTGCGGAATTACGACTGCCTGCGGGATTTTTTGCGGAATCACGAAAGGCTCGCTCAGCGCGTAAATGTGATTCCACATTTCAATGTCGTTCGGGTATTGATACATTACCGTCGTGCCTGATTTTTCAGAAAGTGTAGTCTGGCACGACGGCAAAAGAACTGCTGCAACAGTTGCAAGAACAATTGCAGCAAAGATTGCAGCAGGTTTTAGTTTCATTTGTAAAGCCTTCCGCCCCATTCGATTACGGCAAAGCCTGTTCGTTCGGCTTTTACGAGAGCCTGCTCTTTTGTTTCGATTGGCTCGTCAAGTTTTTTGTAGTCGAAGAAGACGCGGATAACGCTGTCTGGTTTTGGACTGATTTTAAGAGGTGCTTCTTTGTCGAGCTGCGCCTGCGGTCTAAAAGTGATGAAAATGTATTCTTTACCCTGCAATACAGGAATCCAGAATTCGTTGAAATCAGCAATTTCTTTTTCGTTCAAGCCCTGGTAAGAAAGTTTTTCGTTAAAGAATGATTCAAGTTCCTCTGTTTTAAGTACGAATCCTTCGGCAAGGGAAATTTCTTCATTGTTGTCCTTTCCTTCCCAGAAAAGATACGGATATTCTTTTTTGGTTTTTGAGTCAACGATTTTTCCGTCAGGATAAGCTGTGACTTTCCACTGTTTTCCCATCTCTGGAATTGATTTTGTAACTCCGCCTTCTGGATGCGCCGAAACTTTTACGGTCTGTTTTTTCTTTGGATAGAGATAAATGACAGGTTTACCCTTTTCGGCAAATCCGCCCTGATGAACGTAGAGCGTCATTGAATATGATTTTGTAGTTCCGTCCTTGAAAGTGGCGATGAACATAAAGTGGTTTGAGCCCCATTCAAGATTGTCAAAAGCTCCCGACGCGTTGTACTGGAACGTTGAAGAGCCTGCGACGTATTTTTTTAGAATAAAATCGTCAACGCCGGTGTTTTTGTTTCCCATCAGGTGGTCAAGGATTTTGTCGCGGCTTTTTGGCGACCACAGAACACGGATTGATTTGCAGTCCTTTGAAACTGTGCCGTCAAAAACGACTTTGTAATCTTTTAGTGTTTCTGTGTTATAAACATATCTCGTGTCCTCGTTTGCTGGCGAAGTAACTTTGATAAATGAAGACTCTCCTGCAAAGAGACTTGTAACGCTAAAGAATGTGATGAGTGTTAAAATCAGACTTTTTATTTTGCTCATAAAATCTCCTGTTTCGGAAGATTATAACACAGTTTATAAATAAAATACAATCTTAAAAAAAACTTAAAATAATAAAATTCGGGGAAGATTTCCGCAATAAGCGTGGGAATGATGCTAGTGTATTGAATATTGAATAACTGTCATGCTGAATTTATTTCAGCATCCGCGGTTGCAGAGCGGAGTCGAAGCACAGATTCCGAAACAAGTTCGGAATGACCTGTTATTTGAAATCCAATATACTGGTTTATGAGCCGAGTGAAGTGGTTTCGACTCGGCTCAACCACCGCTTTTCAAACTTTTTAGTCAGCTCTTTTTTGGAGTTGACTAAAGCCAGTTTTTCAGTTTTTGCAAAGCAAAAATTGAGCGGAACGGCGAAGCTGATTATGGCTACGCTTAAAGTTAACTTTGCCGTTCCGCTTATTCATAAATGAATGTCTCTTTTGGACCTTCGATTTTTACGTTCGAGAATTTGGCTCCTGGAGCGTTTCTTACGCGGAAACTTTTGACAGTAACTTCTGGAAGACCATAGAACATATCGCTTTCCATTGGAGAGCGGTCAGAAGTTTCGTCTGTAGAAAAGTCGCAATCGCGGATTTCAAGATTGTCAATCGGCATTTCTGGAAGACCGACGATAAATCCTGCGCTGGCCTTGCAGTTCTTTGCAACGCAGCCGATGATTTTTACGTCGTGAATGCGCGGCGTTTCGCTCGTTACAGGCTGCTTTTCCAGGCTGAAAAGCGGGGATTTTGTGTCGGTGATTCCGCATTTATAGTACATGTTCATTGCAATCGGGCAGAGAGTGTCGTTCATCACGAGATTTTTAAGTTCAACGTCAAAAATGTCTCCACCGCGACCCCGGCGGCTCTTGATTCTTATTCCGCGGTCAGTTCCGCTCAAATCGCAGTTGCTCGCGTGAATGTGGCTCATTCCTGCGGCAGTCTCTGAACCGATTACGATTCCACCGTGGGCGTTGCGTACCGTGCAGTTCTTAATCTCAACGTTGACGGTAGGTTTGTTGCAGCGGATTCCGTCCGGGCCTGAACCCGATTTGATGCAGATTCCGTCATCGCCAACAGATACGAAGCAGCCCTCAATCGTAACGTCTTCGCATGAATCAACGTCGATTCCGTCGGTGTTTGGAGCCGTATATGGATTTTCGATGTGCAAATCTTTTAGGAGAAGATTCTTAACGTAAAGAGGATGAACCGTCCAGAACGGAGAATCGATTATTTTTACGCCTTCTAGTATAACGTTTTCGCAGAAAGAAAATTCAACAAGGCTTGGGCGCAAGAACTGGATTTCGCGTCCGCCGCCGCCGCCAGGCTGATTTTCAAAGCCAGCGTTCATTGAAGCAAGAACCAGTTCGTATGAATCTTCAGGTTTTGTTTGTCCCCGATCTTTTTTGGCTTTTTTTAAATCCCACCAAGGCGCGCCGTTACCGTTTATAGTTCCTTTTCCAATGATTTTTACGTTTTTTGTGTGACTCGAAAGAATTAGAGGGTGCATTGCGAAGCACTCAACACCTTCCCAGCGGGTGAATGTCGGAGGATACAAGCTTGGTTCAGCAATAAAAGAAAGTTCTGCACCTTCGTCAAGAACGAAAGTCGTATCGCTTGGGATATCGATTGGGCCTGTTGCCCAAATACCCTTTCCTACTGTCAATTTTCCGCCGCCATTTCTGGCAAGCTCAGCAAAAGCTAGAGCAAAAGCATTTGTATTATTGAATTTTCCGTCGTTTTTACCGCCGAAATCCTCTATTCGTAATTCTATCATAGTTTCTCCTGACTTTTGTGTTATATCCAATTTTAAATATTAATAGTCAACGTACAATAAAATAGAATGGCTTTTTTTTGTAATTTGGCGATAAAATGGCGAATGGCAAGTGGAAACGATGAGCTTTGCGAGTGGAAAAGCTCATCGTTATGCAGGAGTTTCAAGTCTCTGTCATTTTGAACTTTCAAAGCCTGTCATGCTGAACTAGTTTCCGCATCTATGTTTTTAAGATGCCGAAATAAATTCGGCATGACAGTTTTCTTTCCTAATTAGGCATGGTTCCAACATTTGTTGATTCTACGGATTTTTGAAGCTGTTGCAGGTCGGAAAGGCTCATGGTGTAGCCGTGCTTTTCTTGTTTTTTTGAATCGTAAGGAACGAGATTTGAGTCTGCTCCTCGGATTTTTGTGCCGAATTCTCGCCAGCCTGTGAGTGCGCAGCCTTTTTCTGGGTAGACTGCTCTAGTTCCGTTTTCGTCTGTCCAAAGAGCTTCGTCGTATTCAGGACTAACTGTGCAGTTTACGAGTGCGATTGAATCCCAGCGGTCAACGCTGTCTTTTTTGCCGGTGCCCTGAGAGCGGCCAATGAAGATTCTTGCGCCTTTGCCGCGGTCATCGGCGGTAAAATCGCAGCCAATAAAAATGAATCCTGGGCGGGAATTTAGCGCGCGGCTTTGAAGAACGTAGGCTGGATGCCCGTCTCCGCGGTTGTCTTTTATTGTGTGGATGTGGCAGCCGTCAAAAATCGAAGTGTCGCAGTAGCCCCAGATAAAATCAACGTCACCCGCGACATAGCAATTTTTAAAGTGGCTGAACCCGCGCACGTGAATCGTGTCCTGACGGCTCAAAAAGTGCATGTTCTCGCAGTATAAAAAACCCTTGTCGTTGTGCCAGCAGATTGCTTCTGCCTGATTTCCGAGAGACGCGTCGTCGCAAGTTTTTACGTGCGTGTTCTCGATTGTAAAGTCTCGCAAAGTGACTTTTGTGCAGTTCTTTCCGAATGTGAACACGGCACGGTTTTCTGTGTCTTTGTGGTAAGCTTCGCAATTTTCTGAGCGAAGAGCTGTGTTTTTAGGATTCTCGCCCTGGATTGCGAGCGGATTTGGCAAATCGTAAAAAATTCTCTCATGGAAAAGTCCCTTGTGTTCGCCTGGTGCAAGAATGACTTTTATTTCTTCGAGAGGATTGTTCTTTAGAGAATCGTCGTTGGCCAAGCTTGCAATAAACTCTGCAAGCGAATCATTTGATGTAAGTTTCTTTTCCATGTTTTTAAGTCCAATTTGAATTTTTTGAGGAATGTATTTTAGGCATCTCAAAGTGGCAGTTTGGTATGACCGTTAACACCAAAGCTGGTGGGGGCGAGAACCTAAACTGCCGCTTTTCATACTTTTTAGCCCTCTTAATCGTTAAGTTAGTTGTAACCTTCTATTTTTATTGGTTTGCCAGAGCCTACGAGTGCAGGTACGGTGTCTTTCAACGTTGCTGCTTCTTCCAGAGCATAGGTGTACGGAATTGCGAACGGTTTTTCGTTCACTACATGTTTCTTAAAGGCCTTTAGTTTATCAACCTTGTCGTAAGAGCAGTTCTTGTCGGTGAGTTCAGGAAGATTTCCTTTGTGGAAGAATTTTGAGAAGGTTTTTGCCTTTGCGTCGGATTTGTCGTAGTATTTTACGATTGTGCCAGCGTGCTCGCCAAAAAAGTTGTTCTCAACGACGTAGAGGGAGCCGATTCCCGGTCCGAGGCTAGAGCCTGTGTTTTCGGAATTTCCGATTTTGTCGTAATAATTGTTGTAAATGTGCATTTTTACGCCGCGGCTTCGAGGCATTCGCTGAATCGCTCCGTGGAAGTAATTGTGATGGAGCGTTATTGAGCATTCCTCCGGGTTTGTGAGTTTGTCCCCGTTTCGGATGAGCATTACCTTGTCGTGGTTCGTGAACTCGCAGTACGAGACTGTGATGTTGTTGCCGCTTTTTACGTCCAGCTGACCGTCGTGGTTGTAGTTTCGTTTTAGGTCGATGCAAGTTCCGTCGGTGAACGTACAGTGGTCAACCCAAACGTTGTCGCATTTTTCGAATCCTAAAGCGTCTGCGCTCGCCTTTGATTCTGACTTTACTTTTGTGTCAACTTCTGTTGAACCGTGAGCGTCCCAGAAAGTGATGTTTCGGATAATCACGTTTTTTGCGTTTTTGATTACGAATCCGCCGAATTTGATTTTTGCGCCGTCAACACCGATGAGGGTTTTGTTCGATGTGAGCGGATATGCAAAATCATTGTGCTTTCGGCTTCCGTCCGAGTTGAATTCGTCAAAGTAGCTGTGGTCGCTGTCTGTCACTTTGCCCATGCTCAAATCTACTTCACCCGAAATAACGATGAATTTTGCCGAAGTTGATCCTGCCGCCGAAACGAGGGCTTTTGCCTTTGCAATCGGGTCTGGGTAAGTTTTGTCGTCAATGACAGTGATTTTTTCTTTTGAGTATTTGATTTTTGCGTTGTCAGCCCAGCCTGCCGTGTAAAAACTTGCTCCCGGAGCTGCGGTAAGCGTCTCTGTTTCCAGACTTTCCTGCGCGAATGAAGTTGCACTGCAAAGAGAAAGTGCAAGACCTAGTGAAATGAATTTGATTAAAGATTTCTTCATATATTTTTCCCAAAATAAGATTTGGATAAACTCTTCCAAAAATAAAAATTAGTCATTTCGACTCTGCTCAATGGCAGTGAGCGCGTTTCGGCTTGCTTGCCATGCTGAACTTACCTCGACTACGCTTGGTACCCGAATCTCAATGACTGTAGTTCAAGTTAACCGTCATGCTGTGTTTGTCTCAGCATCTTAATTCAAATATCTGTCCAAAAAGTCCGCGACGCGTTTTTCGTATTGCTCACGGTCAATAAAATTTTCAATGGCGTGAGGCGAGTTTTGGACTTCGTAGAATGAATATTTGTCTGCCTGCGGATTCGGAATTGGGGCAACGGCACCGTCTGTAATGTTTGTGAACGAGACGAGGCAGGTGCCAAAATTCTTTTTTGACATTTCGAACGGAACGTATTCGTCTTTGTTTCCGTGGATAAAAAGAATCGGAATTTGGTTTTCGCGCGAACGGTTTTTTGTGAGAGCTTCGTAAGTGGAATATTCGTTCATGTCGAATCCGGCGATTTTGTTGGTCAAAAAGTTTCCGATTTTGATTATGAGTTTTGCCGTTGGAAGTTTTCTGTCTTCGGTAAGAACTTTCCAGATTATTTCGTAAGGAGTCGTAAAGCCGCAGTCTGCGATTACGCCACGGATGTTTGAAGGCAAATCAAAGCCGAGAGTCATTACTGTGGTCGCGCAGCCCATTGAAATTCCCTGCAAGAAAAGCGGTTTGTTTTCGCCGTAAATTTCGTTCACTTTTAAAATCCAGTCGCGAAGGTCATAGCGTTCTTTTACGCCAAAAGTGATGTATTTGCCTTCGCTGTGAACTCCGTCAAGGTTTCCGTGGGTTCGCTGGTACGGCAAGAACACGTTGTAGCCAAGATTGTAATAGTAGCGGGCAAGGCAGGCGTACTCGCGGAACGGCTCTGAGTGGTAGCCGTGCATGAGGATTATTGTTCCGAGTGCGTTTTCGTTTTTTAGATTGTAAGCGACGAGTTTTAATCCGTCAAAAGAATTGATGTGAATGAGTTCAGGGGTTTGTGCCAAAAACCATTCTGTGTCTTCCTTGTTCCGTAAGAACCAGTCTTCGTGAAATTCAGAACTTCCGTCGCTCTGTTTTAACGTGAAGAATTTTTCATAAGATTTTTCGTCAAGGATTTTTCGGGTGAATGATGCCGTAAATAAAAATTTGTACACTGCAAAAAAATAAATTACTGCAAGGACTACGAATGCACCGAGTGCAATGATTACGCCTTTAAGAAGCTTTATTGATGATTTTGTCAATTCTAAAATCTCTCTTGTGCTGGAATTTGCAGATGGCCAAATGATTTTTGGGCACCTGCACCTAAGACTTTACTTGTTTTTCTCATCAAGATAAAGGGTTTTTAGGAGTTCGGCACCGGTTTCTGTGCGGAACACTCGGACCAAAAGATTTTTTACAGCCGATTTGTCAAGGTTTTCCTCCTCAACGTTTACCACAAAATCCGCTTCCACGAGAATCTGATAGTCTAGAGTTGTAATGTCGCTGTACGCGTGATGGTGGGCCACAAGATATTCTACGCGGGCGCGTGTGTTCTCGTCCATTTCAAGACCGCCCAAAAGTTCCTTTGCAACGGCGGCGCCTTCAAGCTGCTGGTATTTTCCTGCCGCGGAACCGTATTTTTCTTCCGCAACGTGAACGCCGATGTTATGCATTAGAGCCGCAATCTCTATTGTTTCGCGAACGTCGTCAGCAACTCCCTCCCCTTCTGCGATAAAGCGCGCGTAAGAGTGCATTTTTAGGGCATGGTTGATTCGTTTTACGTCCGTGCCGTCATATTCAATAAGTCTTGATTTTACTTGCTCAATCAAATCCATAATCGTCCTCCTTTTTTTTGTGCTGAATTTTCAATGCCTATAATTTAGGGGCTTGTCATGCCGAATCCATTTCGGCATCTCTCATTACAAACCTTTGGGATTCTGAAACACGGGGAGCGTTAAAAAACACGAAAGTATTTTTATCGAGCTCTCCATAGCAACTGTGTTGCAAAGAATTCAGAATGACACAAAATTACGGACATTTCTGTCTTTTATTCCACTGTATCAAGTTCTTCAAGAACTTCTTCCGGCTCAATGAGCACATTGTCGTCACCAGGCATATCTGGAATGAAGTCTTTTGGATTCATTCTCTTTGCGATGATAATCGTAATGTCGTCTTCGAGCGCTTTGCCCTGAGTAAAATTCAAAAGTGCGCCCGTAATCTTTTCAACAAGCTCTCCTGCAGAGGACTCGGAATTTTCAGTCATAATCTTTTTTATGGATTCTGTGCCGAACTGATCCAGCTTGTTGTTTGTTGCCTCGGTAAGACCGTCCGTGTAGCAAATAAGAATGTCCCCTTCGTCCATTTCAAAAAACGACGTGCCGAATGAAACAGCGATTCCCTTCATGCCGATTGCGCCGAAGTGGCGTTTTCCGTCGTTGCCTGAAAGTGCGTAAACTTTATTGTCTTTTTTGCTGTACATGAGCGGATACGGATGACCTGCGTTTCCGATTTCGACCTGGCAATGAGAAGTGTCTTTGGAATCTTCAAAACGGCAGAGAAGTCCCGTCATGTAGTTGTCGATTTCTCCCTTTTCGTAAATGATTACGTTGTTGATTTTTGTGAGAATCGAATCGATGCTTTCGTTGTTTCGGTACCCCTTTAAGAAAGCGTGGGAAATTACGTTCTTGGAAAGCATTGTTACGAGACTTGCTGCAATTCCGTGACCAGAAACGTCAAAAAGTGAGAGACCGTTCAGAGTGTCGTTAAAACTGTAATAGTCATACAAGTCGCCAGAAACCTTTGCCTGCGGTGCGTAAAAAATCGAAATGTCCCAGCCCCTAAAATGCTTGTCCGGCTGCGGAAAAAATCGCTTTTGAACGACAGACGCCATTTCCAAATCCATGTCCGAGCGAATCTTTTCTTGCTTGAGTTTGTCGTTCAATAAAGAAAGCTCGTTGTTGGCATATTTTAAATCCTGCGTTCGGCTTTCAACTTCTTCTTGCAAGTGCGTAGAAAGCTGTTCGTTTCGGCTGTAAACTCGCGAGAATCTTACGGAAAGAATGATGATAAATGCGAGAATTGAAATCTGCCAGCCAAAAATTGTTATGAACGGATAAGTTTGAGTGACATCTTTTGCACGAATGTAAAGGTCTGCAAAAACTGACAGGATTAAAGGCATGTAACCATGCACGATTTCTATTGTGAGCCTTCGGTTGTTTTTCTTTACAAAATTCATAATTACAACCACAAGACCAAATCCAAGCTGAACAAAAACCAGCCCCAGAACGAGCGGGCAAATGTTCATGAGCGTAACGTAATCTTTTGCGAAGACTATGAGCAAAACCTGAAAGACCATGATTGCAATTCTTGTGATTTTTATTGGGAATGGTAATTTTGTATGCTCGAAATTCTCAATGAACGACGTGTTAAGATAGGCCATGAGACAAATCGGAATACAGAAAGTGATTTTTATGAAAATTATGAACGGCAAGAGACCGTCGTTGTAGAACGGCATTTCAGTCGCGAAGAAAGGCATAATAAAAAACATTGTGGCAAGATTCAGCAATGCAAAATCAAGATATTCGCGGAAGGTTTTTAGACTTATGTAAAACACGAGGAACAGCAAGAACGTAAAAACCAGCGTGCCCTCAAAGAACATGTACATTCGTGCATGCCGGAAGTTTATAAGCTCGTGTTCGGAGAATGAGAATCTTGAAGGCTGAATGAATGAATGACTTGAAATCCCGCTTTTTCCCTGGGAGAAAACTTTTATGAGAATCGTATTCTTTTCGCCGTTCTGGTTCAGCATGTTCGGCGGAAAGTTAAAAAAGTGCGATTTGAACAGCGTGCTTTGTTGGTTCGGCGGAAAAGAACCGAACATTGAAACGAACGCACCGTTCAGATAAAGCATTTCTGCAAAACGAAGATGCGGAATTACAAGACCCAAAGGCTGATTTCGGAATTCAGGTGGAATTATAAATTCAGAACGAATCCAGACGAATTTTGGTTCTTGACCAAGAACGTGCTCCAGATTCCGTGAAGATTTGTCTTCGAGCTTTTTAAAATCCTTGTAATGCTTCATTGCGTCTCCAGGTGTGCTGTCTGGAGTAGAAACCCAATAATAAAAAGTGTCGCCCAATTCAATTTTCTGGGGATTTCTGGGTTTGCATGAAGTAAAAAGCGCACTAATAAAAAGAGAAATTAACAAAAATAAAAGAAAACCGAATTTATTTTTTAAAATCAAGTTTGAATCCCTGTTATTTATAAGCTGTCTTGACCGAAGCAAAAATATTTAAAGCTAATTAAAATAATTTTAGCATAGCTATCACGGAAACGCTAGGAATTTGATTTTTAGAGTTAATTTTTTCTTGCGCGTTTCCCGCGAGTTTTTCCTTGCAGAAAAAGCTCGCGCTTTTGTGGGGCACTTGCCTGTGTTTCGCACAATGCCGCGGCAAGGAGTGCGGCATGTGCGAGGTTATTTTTATTGCTCGCGCCGCGCTCGCAATTTTGAGTGTGGCGTGCAAAAAATCATGGGGTTATGTAACCGCTAGAAATTTGATTTTTTAAGATAAAATTTTGTATGAGCGTTTATGGAAACGCTGCAAGTTGACTTTAAGATTTAAGATTTTGCTTGTGCGTTTCCCGCGAGTTTTTCCTAGCGGAAAAAGTTTGCGCTTTTGTGTGGGTACTTGCCTGTGTTTCGCACATGCCGCGAGAAGGATGGCGACATGTACGCGGTAGTTTTATTGCTCGCGCCGCGCGCGAGGTTCGTTGTGTACGGTCACTGAGCGTAGTCGAAGTGCTCCCGATTTATCTGTGGGGCATCTTCGTAAACAACTCGAAATCCTGTTGCAGATGTGGTAGACTTTTGGAAAAGTGATTTGCCAAAAAAAGGAGTTTTTTATGACGGAAAATGAACCTAAACCACCTGTGCCAAAAATTTATCCAGAGGGCTGTGTTTTTAATTCAATCGATGACATTAAGGACAAGCACGTTACCGTAATGGGACTTGGATTGAACGGTGGCGGCGAAGCCTCAGTGCGATTTCTCTTGAAACACGGAGCTTACGTTCTTGCTACCGACATGAAGACTGCCGAAGACTTAAAAACTACGATTGACTCCATTGCCGGCGACGACAGTTTGGACAAATCAAGGCTCACCTATGTTTTGGGCGAGCACAGAATCGAAGATTTTGAGAATGCCGACTGCGTAATAAAAAATCCTGGCGTAAAATACGACGGAAACAAATACCTTGCCGCCGCAAAAAATATCGAGACCGACATTTCGCTCTTCCTGCATTTTACGAAAGCCCCAATAATTGCCGTAACAGGCTCAAAAGGAAAATCTTCCACCGTAAGCGCGATTTACTACGGATTAAAAGAAGCCGGATTTGAAGCCTTTCTCGGCGGAAACATAACCGTAAGCCCGCTCACGTTCCTTGAAAAAACGAACGCAAAAACTCCCGTCGTGCTGGAACTTTCCAGCTGGCAGCTTGCGGACTTGCACGGCCGAAAGGCGTTAAAGCCATTCATCACGGTGATTACAAAAATCATTCCAGACCATCAGAATTTCTATCATTCAATGCTTGCCTACGTTGCCGACAAAAAACTCATTTACGCCGACCAAACCAAAAAAGACTATGCGATTTTTGACTTTGATGCAGACGCAGCCGCGGACGGTGGAACGCTAATCGACAACTGGGGAAATATTTTTGCCAGGGAAGCAAAATCAAAAATCCTGCGATATTCCAGAAAACCGCTTCCAAAAGGAATCGATGGCGTTTGGTTTGCAAAAAATCTTGACGGAAAATGCCGCTTTAACGGCAAGGAAGAAACAATCCTCAAAGACTTGATAGTTCCTGGATTCCACATGCGCATAAACGTTCTGAACGCTGCCCTTGTCCTAAAAATAATGGGCGTTGAGGCAAAAAAAATCATAGAGATTTTGGGAAAATGGAACGGAATCGAGCATCGCTTGGAATACTTCCATGAGTGGAACGGCTACAAATTCTACAACGATTCAGCGGCAACCGTACCTGAAGCAGCGGCCCTTGCAAGCCAGAGCTTCGGATTTCCTGTAACGCTCCTGACCGGCGGCACCGACAAAGGACTTGATTTGTCGCCGCTTTCGGAAACGTTGGCAAATTCGTCGTCAATCAAGCCGAACGCAATTTACATGCTCAAAGGAAGCGCAACCGACAAACTCGTACCGCTTTTTAAAGAGCGGGGAATAGAAACAAAAGGAATCTTTGATGATTTGACTTCAATGCTCACCACCTTAAAAGAAGACCTTTCAAAAATCGAGTGCGACCCAAAAACAAAAAAGGCGGTCGTCTTCTCTCCGGGAGCCACGTCATTCGGAATGTTCAAAAACGAATTTGACCGCGGAAACCAGTTCAAAGAAAAAGTCCGCGAGATTTTTAAGTAGAATGGACGCCTCCCGTTGTTTTCTTGGCTTCGGTTAGAATATACGCTGAATATAACGGAAAAACAAGTTTTTGATGGTTTCAACTTTTGAAAATAAGATGAGTAAAGGGCTGTGAGATAAGTTCGTTACCTGGCGTCATTCCGAATTTATTTCGGAATCTCCTCGTGTTTTGTCTGTAAACATACGGAGAATTTTTAAAAACTCCGTATGTCTTTTTAATTCGTCGGAGGGTTTTGCTGCATTTATGCGTGCTTTTAGTTTTTAAAAACTTTCGCAAAAAAATCCTTTCTTTTTTGAAGTAAGGGATTTTAATTTATTTTGGATTTTTCTTGTACCTGGTGTAACACTCCCAAAGGCTCTGTAAGTCCACACTTTTGAAAGAAGCACAGAATTTTCCAAAATTATATAAGTTGCTTTTTGATTCATTTTTCCTCCAAAGCCAACAAAGCAGACATCCATGGTCAGTATAACTAAAACATCGACCTGTTAAGCTGCATCCAGTTCAGACACCACAGCGAAAACACAATGAGCAGCAGACACAGAATCAAACGCACAGCAAATGGAATTTTTTTTGCAAAAACTGCAAACAGAGCATAGAAAAGAATTACAAGAAATATTACAACGCAGAATATTATTAAGCCCGTCATAGAATCAAATGAATTCATAAACGGCAGGTCATCCACAGTCTTTGCAATAAAAAAGCCTGGAAAAATTCCTAGAATCATGAATATCTTGCATAGAATTTTTTCCCAAACATATTCAAGTGCATTTCTTAAACCTTCACTCATATTTTCCTCCATAATTTGCTTAATTATTTTCGGGCGTATTTTTTGCTTTGGAATCACTCATTTTTCTACAAGCCATGAGTAGGCTGGAATTATTTCTATTTTTTTATCATCAACAACACAACTTTGTTCATCGTGATCCGTGATAAGCATAAGGTCATTACAACCTGTTTTTTTGGAAGCAAGTAAAAGCCCGTTTATTTCACGCTTATATGTTTTAGGATTTGAAATATCGTAACTTACTTGAATTATTTTCTGAACAGAATTCCCTTTGCAAACAAGAAAATCAGCCTCGCCAGAAGTTTCATCATAATAATATACATCATATTCCAACGGTCTATAACGACGGAGCAGCTCAATAAAAACAATTGTCTCCAGCCTCCATCCAAGATTATCTCCTGCAAGTGCATTTTCCCTGTTATTCATCAAAGCCACATCTACAGCATACGCTTTTTCATCACGAACACGGATTTTGCTTTTGGCAGAATACTTGTGAAGCCCACAAATCAGATAGGCGTTTTTTGTGTAATTCACATAGTTTTCTGCCGTGTGGTCGGACTTTAGTGAAAAAAGATTCTGCAATTCATTATAATTGATTTTTGCAGGTGCATTATCCAGCAAGTGATTTGCAATATTCTCAAACGCAGCCTTGTATTTTACCGAATATCGCTTTTCTATATCTTTTTTCAGAATGCTATCTACGAGAGTATTGATGTACGCCTGCTTCCGTTTCTCGTTTAGCAGTTCTGGAAAACCGCCGTCATGAAGATAATCGTCAAAGGCAGCCCTCAAAAAACCTTTTTCTTTTGTTGTTCCATGACTAGTGCTGATTTTTTTATACTCGCAATATTCAGCAAAAGAAAAAGGGAACAATTCAACTTTTAAATGGCGACCTGTAAGATGAGTTGCAAGTTCTCCGCTTAGAAGTTTTGCATTTGAGCCAGTTATGAGCACATGCATTCCAGTTCTTAAAAGGCGGTTTACAAACAAATACCATTCGCCAATATTTTGTATTTCATCTATGAATAAGTGGTTAAAATCACCGTATATTTTATACAAACATTCAAGAATTGAATTTAAATCTTCTGTGGTGATAGCTGACAAACGTTCATCATCAAAATTGACATAGGCAAATTTTCCGCCCGATTTTTTTATAACATTAAAGCATAAAGTTGATTTTCCGCTTCGTCTGATTCCAATAACAACTTGTGCAAGCTTACTGTTTAGATCCACAAGTTCTTCTTCTGGTCGAGAACAGTATTCTTGCTGCAGGCACGAGTTAAATTCTTCTCTTTGTTCAAGCAAAACAGTTTCTATGTTCTTTATGTCCATAACAATAGACTGCGCTATTTTCGAGTTTTTATCAATACCAACTGCGCTATTTTCAGATTTTTACCAACATCAACTGCGCTATTTTTAAATTTTCCTATTGCTTAATTAGTAGCAGTCCCAGTTGTAAATGACTTTTGAAAAGTCACGCTTCTTTAAGTCTTCGCGTCTGATGAAGAAGTTTGCAACCCCTGAGTCGCCCCACATGATTTCGGGCCCGTAGTCATTAACGCTGTCAATCTGCAAGAGGAGCACGTCGTAGCCGTCGTCTGCACTTCTCGGGTCGCTCTGTGTAAAATATGGATAGCCGCTGATTCTGTGTCCTGCCTGATATTCATCAAAGAATGTTTCATAGACTTCATTATTAAGAACATTAAAGCTGGAAACAGCTTCTTCTGGAACAGGAAGGTTAAGTTCTTTTGCAGCTTTTTCTACGGCGTTGTCAAAACGGTCGTCGCACTCTGGCCCGATTGAGTGTACTGTTTCTTCAAAAGAAAGCGCAAATTCTGAGTTTAACGGAAAATAACATTCATCATCATTATTTAAGTCGCCCGCAGATTTTACGCCGAGAGCACGAAGTTCATCTTCTGTCATGGGCTCTTCTATGTTTTCGTGAAAGATTATGCGCCAGTTATCCTGAGCCGTTTCACCATCAAATCCGCATCCGTAAAGGTCTTCAGCTTTGATAAAAAACTGCAAAATGCCACTTTCAGGAAAGTCTGCAAGATGTGGAACTTCTGCAAAATTTATCTGCGCAAGAAGAACGAGCTTTTCTCCGTCCGCTTTTGATGTCGGGTATTCCATGTTTTTTGGCCAGTACGGAAATCCGCCGAATTTGCTTTTTGTGAGCGGGAGCGGTTCTTCTGCGGCGTGTATGTTAATTTCAACTGACGGAATTTCTGTCTGCTTTTCAACCAGCTCAAGAATCTTCAATGAATCTTCTTTGCTGTAAAAAGTTTCTTCTTCATCATCTTCAACAGAGTCGTTTTCTTCAGCAAAAATGTGATACAGCTTTTTGTATTCATCATTTGCTTCGATTGCGTCATTTACAAACTTGAAACTCGCTCCGTAATTTTTTACATAACCCGATTTTAAAGTCCCAGAAAGCATCTGCTCACGGGTTTCACGATTCAAGTTCTGTGAAATAAAACTTCCGTTCAGATAAAGAGCTATTACTCCAATCCTGTTGTTTTTTTCATTGTCTTCTTCATCGTATTCAGAGCAGTATTTTATAATCATTTCTTTTACAAAAGATTTTTCCTCATCGGAAGCTGAATGATTAAGAAAATGGCTGAATTCTCCAGGCAAGGAATTTTCTGAAGCTGAATCATCATCTTCTTCATTTTCTTCTTCTTCATCAAAATCTTCATCTACGTCTTCGTTTTCTTCTTCTTCGTCCTGCGAACTGTAGTCAGTTTCGTCCAAGTCGCAGTCAGACTTTGCAAGACCTGTAAGTTCTTTAAGAAGTGATGACGGGCAAATGATTCCGTCGTAAGAATATGACTGCAAGTTTGAAAGATGCCTTAGTCCTCTAAAGTTTTCAATGTCAAAAAGCGAATCTTCTCCACGCCATTCAGGTTTTATCGCAAAGTAAAAATCATTCTCTCGGCTTAATTCAAGGTGCGTAACTTTTTCAAGGTCGCTTTCAGTAAGAACAAGCTCACGGAAAAATTCCTCAACTTTCTCGCAAAGAAAATCATTTTTGCGGTCGCGGTGGTCTTCGGCGTAGTCCAAGATGTACTCTTCGTATTTTTCTTTGAAGCTCGGATTTTTTTCTACAAGATTTGAAATCACGGCAAGCTTAAAATTAAAATCCGGGAACTGTTCTGTATCGAGTTTTTTCTGAACGGCCTGAGCCATTTTTTTTAACTGAACATTTGAAAGACTCTCATGCTTAAACTGTCTTCTGTCAAACGATGTTACGTTCTTTGTTTTTTTTAATTCATAAATCGCATTGTCGTAAGGAAAATCCGTACCGCTGATATTTATGACTGCAGGACATTTCCAGTGTTCTTTTATTGTTCGCGCGTCCATCGGCATGATTGCAGATTTATTTTCATCAAGATAGAACCTGAGTTTTTTTATGCCTTCGCTGTCTGTAAAAAATTCGTGTCTGGCATATTTGTTTCCAGAGTCCGCAGAGTGTGCAATTTCTGAAGAATACGAGAGAAAACTGTTCAGTGAACTTTTATCCATAAAAAGCGGAAAGAGCGGTCCCTGAACAAATCCGTCAGTTGTGCTTTCCTTAAAGCTTTCGAATTCTTTTTCCCAGATTTTGCTGTATTCGTAAGAGTCTTTTCCAAAGAAGCTGCCTTTATCAAGCATTTCGTCTGTCAGCAAATTGCCGTTCTCATAAATCTTTACGGTAAAAAACTGCTTCTTTACGGCGTTCAAAATTTTTCCAAGAAGAAAATAATCTGTATACAATTCTTTTTTTGTAATGCGTTCGTTTACGGTTAAAACAACTTCGCCCGACTGAGTTTTTTCGTTAATCTGATTTTTAAAAAACACTCCGCAGCCAGTCTCTTCGGTCTGGTAAAAAAATGCTCCGTCTTCGCTGCCCTTGCCTTCTTCAAGCACACCGATTTCGTCAAAAAGCCCGTATTTCAAATCAGTGCCTTTTACAAGCTTATTTATGTCGATTGTGTCTTTTCCCAAAAAGCCCTGCTTTACAATTTTGATTTCGTACTTCATTTTTTCACCTTTAAGATTTTCTTGCGATTCGGAAACCTGTGTTCGGGTAGCGGCTGTCAATGTTACATTCATTGAGCGTAACTGTGTAATGCAAAGCGTCGCTGTCTTTTAATTCAGAAATTCCTTTGTTTGTTGAAATTGCATTGTTAAGCCATTCGCGTATACTTCCTGAAAAATCTTTTGCTTTAATTCCGTTTCGTACTGCGTATTCATATTCATCAGCAAAAGGAAGACGATAGCCGTTTGCATTTTCATCAACATTGATTTTAAAATCATCGCTGAAGTTATAATTGATTTTCTCATTTGGAAATTCAAAACCTTCCCAGTCAGACGGCTCCGTTTTTCCGCCGACACTGTAAACAGCTTCAAGACCTGAAAGCCTGCTAAGTACATTGCAGAAGGCTGCGGCATCAAGATAGCTTACACAGGATATAGGAAGATTGTTTCCAAATTCTTCCTGCTGGTTTGAAAGTTTTTCTGTTCCCATTATGAATTTAAAAATCTTCTGGGAAACAGGAATTTGAGAAATATAAAAATCTTTTACTTCCGCGGTGTGAACTGGATTTTCAAAATATTCGTCTGAACTTCCAAGTTCCATTTTTCCGCCTTCAACAAGAATCATTCTGTTTTCAATATTTTCAAGAACGATTTTTGCATTTTCCAAAGAAAAAACTTCTGTGTCAAAATCTTTTTCTTCTTCAGAGGGAAGTTTCTTAAAAATATTATTCTGCGGAATTATTTCAGTTTCTTCTGCTTTTTCAGTTTCTTCTATTTCAGACTCAACGGTTGAATCATTGTTTGAATCTGCGCGGATTTCAGATGATTTTTTTACTACGCCTGCTGAAACATTTTCTGAAAGTTCCGCAATATAATCCAGATCAGAAGCACATACTCTGAATCCTGTTGCAGGACTTTTGTCAAAAGAAAATTCTTTTACACAGGAAGAGATTTTGCAGTCGTCAGGTCGGTTAGAAAAATTTCCGCCGCGGACAGGCTTGGAACTGTCGTTTCCTTCTTCATAGCACCACTCGCCGACATTTCCGCACAAATCGTAAATGCCAAGTGTATTCGGCTTTTTTTTGCAGACTTCATGCGTTGAGTTTTTGCTGTTTGAAGAGCACCAAGCACATTCGTCAAAAAAATCAGTGCCGGCATATTCAAAGTTCTTTCCGTCACAGGCCGCATATTCCCATTCAGCTTCTGTTGGAAGACGGTAGCCATTTGCGTTTTTGTCAAGCTGAACATTTTCCCAAAGAGCATTTTCTTCTTCTGGGATTACGCCAGTTTCTTTAATCCATTTTTCTGTGTCAGAAGTTCCGCCGATTAAATAGCAGGGCTTTAAATTGTCACGTGCGCTGAGTTTGTTGCAGAAAACAAGAGCTTCGTACCAGCTCACATTTTCCACAGGATTTGAATCATTTTCTGCGAACACTGACGGATTGTAATCCATTACATCAGCAAATTCTTTTTGAGTAACCGGGTGACTTGCAAAATACATCGAAGGTTCTTTTTCTGTTTCTACAAAAACCATATCCAGAGAATATTTACTTTTGTCTTTTATAGAGTTGAATGCTGTAGACAACTGCTGCTGCAAAAAATTCTTTGCGCTTTCAGAAAAATCTTCCGCAGAATCAAAATTGCCCGCCTGAGCTTTGATAAAAGACTCAAGGTTTTTCATCACTGCTTTTTCTTTTGATTCAGATGCTTCAAGTTCTTCTGCACAGTCAGCACATACCTTGTGCTTTCGGCTGTAACATTCCGCGCAGACAAACTTGCCGCATTTTCTGCAAGTGTAGCCAGAAAGCAGAAGAATGTGTCTTCCGCAGATTGCACACGGACTAATTTTTGAAGTATCGTCTTCTTTGTTTATAAAAGTTGCGTTTCCGCGCACATGAATGTCTTCTTTACTTCCATAAACATCGCCGGCAATTACATTTTTTTCACCCAGGCTAAAGGGCATTTTTCTGATTACTTTCTGTCCGCAGTCAGGGCAGAATTTTGCATCATCAGCAAGTTCAAATCCACAGTTTTCGCACTTCATAATTTACAATTTTACCAGTCTTTCTTTTCGCCCAGAGTTTTTATCTGCTCAGAAATAATTTTCTTGTAATCATTGTTCTGCTCTTTTATAAGCTCGGACTTTTCATCTTTTGATTTTGACTCAGCATCTTTCAAGCGGGCTTCTTCCTGCATTGAGCGGATTTTTTCATCGTTCTGAATCTTTAAGCCTTCATTCTGAATGCGCAATTTTTCAAGTTCAAAATTCATTTCCTGTTCACGAAGCATCATATCGCGCTCAGCGTCGGCATCTTTTCTTGCGTTCCTGATTTTAAGTGCCTGCTGCAAAAGCTCCATCTGATTCTGCATTTCTTCTTTGTCCTGCTGAAGCTTTTTAGAGAAACGCTCGTTATCATAAGAATCCTGAATTTTCTGCTTTTCAATCCTGTTGGAAAGTTCAGTTTTTTCAAGCTCGGAAGCGTTTTCAAGATTTGTCTTTTTAAGTTCAGTTTCTCTTTCCATTTCAGAAAGAGCGTTTTCATGCTGAATCTTTTTGTATTCCTGCTCAAACTGATTTGAAGTCTGGAAACTTTCAAAAGCGGAAGCCTGTCTCTGTTTCTCAAGTTCGCGATGCTTAGTTTCTGCTTCAAAGTCTTCGCTTGATTTTTTGATTGAAGAAAGATTTTCGTTTCTTGCTTCAAATTGCGAAAGTTCAACAAGCTCAAAACACGGATAAAGAGATTTGAATTTTTCTTTGAGCGAATTAAAGACTTCGTTTGCAACAGATTTTCCTTTTAAAATTTCCTCTGCGGATTTTTCATAAAGTGAATCTGTTAAAACTTTCTTTACAAGGTTAAAAACTGTTTCTTCAACAGAAGCGACTCCGACTGAAGATGAATCAGAAAGGAATGATTCCAAAAACAGCTTTCCGTCATTTACGCGGCAGAGAAGCTGTGCGTCAATGTCAAAGAAAGCTGAACTTAGTTCAAGGTTCGCAAAAGAAAATGAAAGCGGGAATACAGCTTTTTTAACGAGAGCGATTGAAGCGTTTGACTCACTTGAAATTAATTTTTTGAGTCCGCCAATAATTCCGCCGTTGCCCTGCGTTTTTGAAAATTCATTGAAGCCTGAGTTGATTGCAATATTTCCGTTTTTAGTAAACGCAAAGGCAAAAACACCTTCTGGAATATTTACGGAAGAATATGAATCATAAGAGGCAATGTTTTTCTGAGAAAAATATGCTGCAATTTCATCTGCATTAAGCTTCAAATCAAGCGTTTCGTTTTTTGCTTTTGAAGAGGCAGCAGCAATTTTTGCCCCACAGTACTGGCAGAATTTTGCTCCGTCGCTAATTTCTTTGTTGCATTCCGGGCATTTCATTTTTCTGTTCTCCTTTGGATATCTTTTTTAGCGGAATATTTCAGAACCGAATTTTTCCGTGAGTTCTTCTTTGTTTTCAATCGGGCAGGAAAGGAATGCCCTTCTTCCAATAGAAATATTTTCGTTGAGCATCGCAACCGAAGTCAAATTTTCGCAGCTTGAAAAACAGAAGTCAGCCAAATCTTCAACAGATTTTGGAATAACGATTGAAGTAAGTGATTTACAGCTCACGAATGCTTTTTTGATGTGCTTTACGCCTTCTTTAATCGTAACGTTCTTAAGATTTTCGCAGCCGCTGAACATGTTTTCTTCAATTGTTTCAATGTTTCCGTTAAAAGTAATGCGCTCAAGAGCCGTGCAGCCGTAGAATGCGCTTTCTCCAATTTCAGTCACGCTCAAAGGAATTGTGATGTTCTTTAATGAGCTGCAACCAGCAAAAGCATCTTTTCCAATTTTTACAACGCCAGAATGAATTACAACGCGCTCAATGTGTCCGTTATCACGGAAAGTTGCGTCGTCAATCACGCTAACATCTTTCGGGATGATGACCACGCTGTCAGAACCGTTGTATTCAGTAAGAACGCCATTCTTGCGCCTGAACTTCATGTTGTAGAAATTGTCGGCACTGCGCTTTGCATCTTCTTCGGCTCTCTTCTTGCGGTTTTCCTGAATTTCAGCCCACTGAGAATCAAAAAGAGAAGCTACTTTTTCAACTTCAACTTTTCCTTCTCCATCGGTTGCAGTCTTTTTCATTTTTTCTACATAGACTTCGCTGTCAATAAAATCAAAAGTCTTGAAGTCGCCGGAAAAACAGCGGATAATTCCCCACCAGCCTTTCCAGTCAGCAGGATAGAATTCAGAAATAAGTTCATAATAATAGAAGGAATCCTGAACGTTTCCAAGTTTGAATAGTGAATCTGCCTTGTACTCAAGATATTTTAAGAAAGAAGAATAGGCTCTGTCCCAGTAAAAATACTTAATGTCGTCTTCTGTGTAAGTTGTTTTGTCACTCATTTTTTTTCCTTTATAATAAGAATTTTAGCACATATTTTAAATTTTAAACAGACCTGGTTTTTATGCTGAAGCCGTGGCAATATACCATTTTGGAAGTTCCCCGTCAGAAAGCAGTGCATAAACTTTCGTGTCAGTAGAAAATCGCCTAAGCGAGCGTTATCGTATTTTAGTTGCCGGTTTATTGGGTCTCTAGGCAACCACGCTTGAAAGCTTCGCTAAATTATAACAATATTTTTATAAAAACCGAAATAAAGAGGTCTAAACCGAAAAAATCACTATTGTTTTTTGCTGAAAAAAAATGTAAAGATAATAAACTGTTATTTTGTAGCTCCAAAGGTGATTGACCAAAAAGAAAACGAGGTTTTTATGAAAAAGACAAAGTGGGCACTTTTGACTGGTGCCGCATTTGCATTCATTTTTTTTGGATGCTCAAATTTGATTGACGAAGGTTCAGTTTTAAATGCAGTTTCTGAATCAAGAAGTGTTGTTCAAGTTGATTCAATTGCTGTGGATTCTTCTATTGCGACGCCATTCGGCCTTGTTGCAGATGTAAAAGAAAATAACCTTATCCGTTTTTCTTGGGGCAGTCCAATCGTAAAGCCAGACGCATGGTACATTTATCTTGACGGAACGAAAGTTTTCGAAACTTCTGTTTTGAGGCAGGTTGAAGTTAAAGCCTATGCCGGAAAGCATGTGATTGCAGTTGCAGCAATAAAAAATGGCCGTCGTTCACCAGCGGAAGGTTTTGAAGTTTCTGTAAAGGGTACGGAAGCTCCTGTTGCAGACAGTACGGGGCTTGTTTCTGGCGCAACTTATAAAATCGTTTCAAAGTGTTCAGGAAAATCTTTAGATAATGACGGCTGGAAAACAGAAAACGGTTCAAATATTCATCAGTGGGCTTACGGAAACAATCAGGCGAACCAGCAGTGGATTCTTACACAGAATCCTGACGGCTCATGGGTAATTGAAAATGTTTATTCAGGTCTTGCTCTTGATGCAGAAAACTGGGGAACAAAAGACGGAACAAACGTTTTCCAGTGGACAGTCTGCGGAAATAAAAATCAGCACTGGAACATTTCTAAAGTAGGTTCTTATTATAAAATCATCAACGCATATTCAAAACTTGCCCTTGATGTTGCCGCCGCTTCAAAAGAAAACGGTGCAAATATTCAGACTTGGGCTTGGAACGGAACTGACGCGCAGCTTTGGCAAATCGAAAAGGTTTCAGATTCTGTTCCGAGCGGATGGCATCTTGTTTGGAGCGATGAATTTAGCGGAAACTCTATTGATTCATCAAAATGGGCTATTCAGACTGGTACCGGAAGTCAGTATGGAATTGACGACTGGGGAAATCACGAACTTCAGTATTACCGAAACGAAAACGCTTACATCACTGACGGAAAACTTGTTCTTGAAGCAAAAAAAGAAAATTACGGCGGAAAGAGATACACCTCTGCTCGCTTGAGAACTGTTAAGGACGACGGAACTTGGCTTTTTGCAAAAACATTTGGTCGTATTGAAGCAAGAATTCAATTGCCAGAAGGAAGTGGAATTTGGCCAGCATTCTGGATGCTTCCTGCAACAGATGAATACGGCGGATGGGCTTCTTCTGGCGAAATTGACATTATGGAAGCCCGCGGTCGTTTGCCGGGAGAAGTTTGCGGAACGATTCATTTTGGAAAAGCTTGGCCAGGAAACCAGTATTCTGGAAAAACTTATACTTTCCCGCAGGAACAGTCAATTTCCGGATTCCACACTTATGCAGTTGAATGGGATTATGGCAGACTTAAGTGGCTTGTGGACGGAAACGTTTATTTTGAAACTTCTTCCTGGTGGTCAGACGGACACGCTTATCCGGCACCTTTTGACAGACCGTTCTACATTCTGCTGAATCTTGCTTTGGGTGGTGATTTTGACAACGGTCACACACCAGTTGACAAGGACCTTCCTGCAAAAATGCTTGTGGATTATGTCCGTGTTTATGAAAGAAATTAGTACAACGAATAACAAATAAGAGTCATGCTGAACTTGTTTCAGTATCCGCACTTGCTGAGCGTAGCCGGACCAATTATTTGAAATTCAATGTACTAGTTTGGGGGAATTTTTTAGTTTCGACTTGCCATGTAAATCTTGGCGTAATTATTCAAAATATCCTGTTCAGATAAGGGGATGCTTGGACAGGTTTAATTATAGAAAAGGCATTAAAAATGCTTTGGAGAAAACGAGGTTTTTATGAAAAAGACAAAGTTGGCACTTTTGGCTGGTGCTGCATTTGCATTCATTTTTTTTGGATGCTCAAATTTGATCGATGAAGATTTATCTTTAAATGCAGCTTCAGAATCAAGAAGTGCTGTTGAAGTTGATTCAATTGCTGTAGATTCTTCTATTGCAACTCCGTTCGGTCTTGTTGCAGACACAGGCTCAGGCAATCTTGTAAAAGTCACTTGGGGATGTCCTGCAGTACGTCCGGACGCATGGTACATTTATCTTGACGGCAAGAAAGTTGAAGAGACTTCTGTTTTGAAGCAAGTTGAAGTTAAAGCCTATGCCGGAAAGCACGTTGTTGCAGTTGCAGCAGTAAAGAATGGCCGCCGTTCAGAAGCGGAAGGTCTTGAAGTTTCTGTAAAGGGCACGGCAGCCCCTGTTGCAGACAGCACGGGACTTGTTTCTGGCGCAACTTACAAAATCATTTCAAAGTGCTCTGGAAAATCATTGGACAATGACGGATGGAAAAAAGAAGCCGGCTCTAATGTTCATCAGTGGGCTTACGGAAACAATCAGGCTAACCAGACATGGGTTCTTACACAGAACACAGACGGAACTTGGGTAATCGTAAACTCATATTCAGGACTTGCCCTTGACGCAGCTGCTTGGGGAACTACAGACGGAACAAATGTTTTCCAGTGGACAGTCTGCGGAAATCAGAATCAGCACTGGAACATTTCTAAAGTTGGTTCTTACTATAAAATCATCAACGCATATTCAAAACTTGCCCTTGACGTTGCTTCTGCTTCTACAGAAAACGGCGCAAATATTCAGACTTGGACATGGAACGGAACTGACGCGCAGCTTTGGCAAATCGAAAAGCTTTCTGACGCTTCTTCAACTCCAGTTGTTGAAAGTCCATCAACAGAAACTCCTGCTGAACCGGTTGTAATTCCACAGCCTTCAACTCCAAGTGAGCCTGTTATAGTAAATCCTCAGCCAACACAGCCGATTGTAAATGACGGAAAGGGAATTCCTACTGACACAAACGATGTTCTTGTTGAACGCAAGAACGGAATGAAGCTCACTTATCAGTTCCAGAATCATACTCACGGAGCATTTTCTGACAGCGAAATATTTATTTACGTAATCTGCATGAATTCAAATAACGTATGGTGCTATGCCCGCCCGGACGGAACTCTTGTACCGATTGGAGCAAGCGATTCTTCTGCATGGCAGTACACTTTGGCAGATGTAAAGAATACTGGTTTCCAGATGCCATTGGCACATTCAGGACGCATTTACTATTCTTACGGAAAGCCTCTTTCGATGAAGGGTATTGGTAACGGCGTTGTTCTTCCTTCTTTGAGCAATCCTTCTGACCCTAACTATGAAACATATTTTGACTGGCTTGAGTTCACTGTTACAGAAAACGGATTCTGGGTTAACACAACTCAGGTTGACCAGCTCGGTTTCCCAGTATTGATGAATGTTTACGACAATGACGGTCGGGTTCAGCAGACAGGAATTTCTTCCAGCCGTGAATCAATCTGGAATGCCTACCGCAACGAAATGTCTCCTGCTTTTAAGACTCTTTTAAGTGAATACAGGATTGTAGCACCTTGCAAAGCTGGTTTTGATGAAAGAAGTGGCGGAGCTTACGGAAATTATTTTGATGCTTACGTTACAGAAACATGGAACACAATTGCTTCAAAGTCACAGACTGTAACGCATCCGCAGGGAAAATTCATTCTTACTGGTGACGGAAACAACTTGTACTTCCGCTGTGTTGAAGCATACGGAAACATCTGTCAGGCCGGCGTAACATACACTATTGTTGGAAAGCCAAGTACCAGCGAAGTATTTGAAGGTTACGGAGTTCTGGCAAGCGGAAACCCAATGGAATTGGCTCTTGAAGCATGGATTTGTGCGGCCCTTAATCGTCACGTTGCACACCTTGAGCCAGATGCTTATTGGAACAACGCCGCAGCGTATTACAATGCAGGTCCTTGCAACTACTTTGCAAAATTCTGGCATGACCATTCTGAGCGTGGCGGTCTTGCTTACGGATTCTGCTACGATGACGTTAACGACCAGAGCGCAACGACATTCACGACAAATGCCCGTGGCGTTGTCGTAAGACTTGGATTCTAATTCTAAGAATAGGATTTTTAACTTGTGCTGCGGGGTAATGTCTCCCCTACCCCGCAGCAAATTTTTTGGCGTGTTCGGAATTTCTTTTTGAGCACGCCGTTTTTTTATAGTACGTATTTTTCCAAAAAGTCCCCAACTCCGTCTTCGTCATTGGTTTTTTCTGTAATAAAATCTGCAATATTTTTTATGTACTCGCAGCCATTTTTCATCGCCACGCCGTATCCGCATTTACTAATCATGCTTTCATCGTTCATGCCGTCACCAAAACCAATCATATTCTCAGCTTTGATTCCAATGTGGTTTGCTAGCCATAAAAGTGCTTCGCCTTTTCCGCAGTTCGGCGGGAGAACTTCCAAAAAATATGGCTTGCTTGTAAAAACGACTGCTTTTTCGCCAAACTCATCTTTTAGCTTCTTCAAAAGTGTTTGAGCGATTTCTGGCGTTTTTGGGTTGCATGGAATCAGCATTTTTGGGGAGCCTTGCGAAAGCATTGCCTTAAAATCCTTTGCCTTTTCACCGTGAACTTTGCACAAATCAATATCCATTTGAATCCACGGATTCATTTCTCCGTAGTAAATCGTGTCGGTCGAATAAATCTGAGTCCTAAGCCCTGCTTCCTCCGCAATCTCGTTTGCACGGAGCAAGATTTCTGGCTCAACTTTGTTGCACATTAGCTGAAGTCGTTTGTGCATGTCAAAAATACTGCATCCGTTAATGGCCACGATGTAGCGACCTGTTTCCTTGCCGGCAATCTCAAGCCTGTGCACGTGCGGCGCGATTCCAGCTTCAAGCCGCCCGGAGCAGAGAACAACGTAAATCCCAGTATCGGCACATCTTCGAAGCACCTCAACATTCTTGTCGCCAATCACGCCGGCGTTATTCAACAGCGTGTCATCCAAATCCAATGCAATGAGTTTTACATCAAGTTTTTTGTCAGGTGTCTTAGTCATAAAAAAAATATACATTTTATTGTAGAATGATTCTATGGATAAAACTGACTCAAAATACCCTGACGAAATAAAAAATCTCCCTATAACGCCTTATTTGGACGAAATTTGCGAAAAACTGTCATTGAGCAAAAGCCGATTTTTAGTTTTAACGGCAGAAACTGCAGCCGGAAAATCCACGGCCGTGCCACTTGCGCTTTTAAAACATTTTTCTGGCAAGATTCTCATGCTTGAACCCCGGCGTCTTGCCGTTACCGCAATCGCTGACCGAGTTGCCTCTCTTTTGGGAGAGAAAACCGGAAAAACCGCGGGCTATACGCTGCATCTCGATTCGAATATTTCAAAAGATACACGTTTTGAAGTGATTACCGAGGCGATTCTTACCCGACGTCTTCAAAAAGACCCGCTTCTTGAAGACATTAACGTGATTGTAATCGATGAATTCCATGAGCGTTCAATAAATGCCGATTTGGTTCTGGCTTTTTTAAAAGAAACGATGGAGTTGCGGGATGATTTGTACGTTATCGTGATGAGCGCTACTATTAACTATCAAACGTTAGTTAAGTATTTAAATGCAGAATTTATGAAGATTCCAGGAAGACAATTTCCAGTCGAAATTATTTATGAAGATAAACTGTCGATAGTTAGTTTGATAAAAAGTGAATTTTCTCTTTGCTCACCGCCTTCAAAATCGGGCAAAAACTCGATTTTGGTGTTCTTGCCTGGCATTTATGAAATCAACAAGGTTTTTCGAGAGCTGCGAGAAGTTTTTTCTGAGAATGAAGCAGAAATTCTTATTCTTCATAGTTCAGTTCCGCTCGCCGAACAGCGTAAAGTGCTTTCGCCCGCAAAACAAGGCTCTCCGCGTCGAATAATTCTTTCTTCAGCAATTGCCGAAACTTCGCTCACAGTGCCAGATGTTACGACCGTAATTGATTCTGGATTGTGCAGATTGAATAAAACTAACGTTAGTTTGTCTATGAATCAGTTAGTAACCGAAAAATGCAGTATGTTCAGTGCTGATCAGCGTGCGGGCCGAGCAGGTCGCGTTGCTCCAGGAAAGTGCATTCGGCTTTGGAACAAAAATGACGTTCGTCCCAAAGATACTCCGCCAGAAATCCTTCGCTCAGACTTGTCTTCTCTTGTTTTGGAATGTGCGCAATGGGGTGGTTTTGCACCTGAAAAATTAAGCTGGCTGGATGAGCCACCGAAGGCTTCTTGGAACGGTGCTTTTGACCTTTTAAAAAGACTTGGGTGCTTAAAAAATGGCGCAATCACCAAAAAGGGGAAAGCCGTACTGACATTGGGGTTAAATCCGCGCTTGGCTTGTGTTGCCTTGTGTGGCGAGAAGGCTTTGCCAACCGTGCTCAAATTTTCTGAGTTTTCAGATGCAAGTCCTGCGCGGCAGAATTGTTTTTTAGAAGACTTGAGCCGCCGTTTGAGTCGCGTTTCGGAAACAGGTTTTGCTGTAGAAGATACGGCTTTGTTTTTGCTTGAAGGTTTTCCCGATAGAATTGGAAAACTAACGGAAGTTAGTAATAATCAGTCTGTGTATCAGTTTGTGAGCGGGCGAAAAGCTGTTCTCGATAAAATCAATGCTCCTGCGTGGATTGTAGCACCTGAGGTGAATGCCGGTTCTTCTATCGGGAAGATTTACTCTTATGAGCCTGTAGAAGAGAAAGATATTTTGCAATGGCTAAACGAACGTTCGGAAGTTTATACAAAAGCTGATTTTGTTAATGATGAGAAAATCAAACTTGAAAAGTATGAAATCCGCTCGTACGGGGAGATTGTTCTCCAAAAAAAGAAAATTCCTGTGGAGCCAAGTGATTTTGGAGAGGCGGTTTGTAATGCCGTTCAGGAAAAAGGTCTTAAATGGCTACCGATTGATAGTCAAATTGAAGCTTTTCTTTTGCGTGTAGAGTTTTATATTGCATTTGGTGATGAAATTTCGAAAGAAGTTCAGAATAATAAATTAAGTCTTCAAAATTTCGATTTTCAGGTTTTAAAAGAGAAATTCGAAAATCTTCAATCTAAAACTAACGAATGGTTGTTACCTTTCATCAATTCGACGAATTTAAACTCTAAAACGGTTTTTGATGCTCTTTATTGGTATTTCGATGGTACTTTAATCGACAGGGAAGTTCCGATTCAAATTGTTTTGCCGAACGGAAAAAAACGCAAAATCATTTATGAAAAGCAAAATGGTATGATAAAACCTGTTCTTGAAGTGATAATTCAGCATATTTTTGGCTGTTTTGAGACTCCAAAAGTGCTGGGCGTGCCTGTTTTACTTCGTTTGCTTTCCCCTGCCCGTCGTCCGCTTCAAATTACTGAAGATTTGGAACATTTTTGGACAGGGGCTTGGCTTGAAATCTGCAAAGAAATGAAAAGCCGCTATCCGAAGCACAATTGGGACTATCGAATAGCGGCTGATGATTAGACTTCGATTTCTCCTTCGTAGCAGACGCTTGTTGTGCCTGTAAGGAGAACGGTTTCGCCTGTGTAGCGTACAATCAGAACGCCGCCGCGAACTTTTACGGTGATATTCTGGTCAATCGGGCAGTATCCGTTAAGAACCGCTGCAATTGCCGCCGCACATGCACCTGTACCGCAGGCAAGAGTTTCCTCGTTTCCGCGTTCCCAGGTGCGCATTTTAAGTTCGTTTTTGCTTACGACGCGGACGAATTCTACGTTCGTGCGGTTCGGGAACATTTTGTGATGCTCGATGAGTGGTCCTTCTTCTACGACTGGCTCTTTGTCAACGAATTTGCTGAAAATTACGCAGTGCGGGTTTCCGACTCCGACGCAAGTGATTTTGTATTCCTTGTCGCCGACCTGAAGAGGCGCGTTGATAACTGCCTCTTTTGGCAATCGTGAATCAGAAAGTGTGACTGGAACGGACTTGAGTTTGGTCGGAATGTTCTTTGCCTTGAATTTTGGCGTTCCCATATCGACGGTAACGGAATTTACTTTGCCGTTGAGTTTATAGAGTACGAGATGTTTGATTCCGGCTTCTGTCTCAACGTCAACGTGGGCTGTCGGTTCGCTTCGATCACCGTGTTTTCCGTCGTCCTGAATTCCATTGATGTTATTGTCGTAAAGGAATTTGCCAACTGCTCGGATGGCATTTCCTGCTACGCGGCTTTCAGTTCCGTCCATGTTGAAGAAGCGCATTTTTGCATCAGCGATGTCGGACTTTTCAATAAGAACGAGAGAGTCTGCTCCGATTCCGTTTCTTCGTTCGCAGAGACGAACTGCAAGACCTGCAGGATTGAAGACCTTCTGCTCCATCGTGTTGATGATAATAAAGTCGTTTCCTGTTGACTGCATTTTTGTGAACTTGAGCTTTTGCTTGCTTTCGCGGAGCTTGTTGATGTCAACAAGTTCGACGTTTTCGGCAGAGTAGCTTGAACGGAGACAGTCTGCAATTGCGTTCGCGGTGTCGATTGCTGTGAGACATGGAATATCTTTTTCAACCGCGTGTCTTCGCATTCGTACAGAGTCTGCGCGCGGGTCGCGTCCCTTTGCAGATGTTGAAATAACATAGTCGATTTTGCCTGAGTCAAGGAGCGTAAGAATGTTGTTTTCTGGGTTTTCGCGGATTTTTGCCACAACCTGAACTTCCATTCCAAAGTCGCTGATGACTTTTGCAGTTCCTTCGGTTGCGTACAGCTTAAATCCCATATCGTAGAATTTGCGTGCCAAATCTGGGATTTCAAAATGGTCGGTTGTCCTAATCGTAAAGAGAACGCCGCCTGAACGCTTCATTGAGTAACCTGCCGCAACGAGTCCTTTAAAAATCGCTTCTTCCCGCGTTGCCGCAATTCCCAAAACTTCACCTGTTGACTTCATTTCTGGTCCCAAGTGCGTGTCTACGTCCATGAGTTTTTCAAAACTGAATACAGGAACTTTTACCGCAAAGTATGGCGGGATTCTGTAAAGTCCTGTTCCGTAGCCCATGTCCTTAATTTTTTCGCCGAGCATTGCTCTAACGGCAAGTTCTACCATTGGAACGCCAGTGACTTTTGAAATGTAAGGAACTGTTCGGCTTGAACGAGGATTTACTTCGATGATGTAAAGGTCATTGTTGTAGATGAGATACTGAATGTTTACGAGACCTTTTGTTCCGAGTTTAATGGCCAAATCTTTTGACTGGCGGATGATTTTTTGTCGCAGAACGTCGTTAAGGTTCCAGCTCGGATAAACGGCAATAGAGTCTCCTGAGTGGATTCCCGTGCGCTCAATGTGCTCCATGATTCCTGGAATCAAAACGTCTTCGCCATCGCAGATTCCGTCTACTTCAAGCTCAACGCCCATCATGTACTGGTCAATCAAAACTGGATTTTCGATTCCCTGAGCCAAGATGATTTTCATGTATTCTTTTACGTCATCATCGTTGAACGCAACAATCATGTTTTGTCCGCCGAGAACGTAAGAAGGTCTGAGGAGAACAGGATAGCCAAGTTCACTTGTAGCTTTGAGAGCTTCTTCTTCCGTGAATACGGTGAGTCCTTTCGGGCGATTGATGTTGAGTTTTTCGCAGAGTTCTTCGAATCGTTCGCGGTCTTCGGCAAGGTCGATTGAATCTGCCGAAGTTCCCATGATTCTGATTCCCTGTCTGTCCAGGAATTTCGTAAGCTTAATTGCCGTCTGTCCGCCGAATGCCACAACAACGCCAATCGGCTTTTCTGTTTCGATTACGCTCATTACGTCTTCCGGCGTAAGTGGCTCAAAATAAAGTCTGTCGGAAGTGTCAAAGTCGGTTGAAACGGTCTCTGGGTTGTTGTTAATCGTAACTACGTCGTAGCCGAGCTTTTTTAATGCCCATACGCACTGTACCGAAGCGTAGTCGAACTCGATTCCCTGACCGATTCGGATTGGTCCTGAGCCAAGAACGATAATCGTGCCTTTTGAAGATTTTTTTCCTTGTGATTCACGTTCTGCAAGGAATGCTTCAGCTTCGTTCTCTTTGTTGTAGCTTGCGTAGAAATACGGTGTTTCGGCAGAGAATTCGCCTGCACAGGTATCGACCATTTTGTAAGTTGCAATGAGGTGTGCGAGTTTTCCTGATTCAACGAGTTTTTTTGCTTCGTCCGCTTCTTTTAAGTTGCCTGTTGAGCCGACGATTTTTACACCTGTCATTTCTTCGATAACTTTGTCCGGGTAGCCGTATTTTTTAGCTGCACGGTAGAAATCAAGTGTAAGCTCTTTTTTGCCAGATTTTACGTCGGCAAAGTCTGCTTCCATGTCGGCAAGATTTTTAAGATGTGCGAGGAACCACAAGTCAATCTTCGTAATCTGATTGATTTCTTCTATTGTAAGGATGTGGCGTTTGATTGCCTGGAAAATTGCGAAGATTCTCTGGTCTGTGCAGTCTGCTACGCGTTCCTTGATTTTTTCGTCGCTTTCTTCCGCAAAGACTTTGAGGTTTAGGCTTGAAACTCCGACTTCCGCACCGCGGGCTGCCTTCATAATCGCAGTCTCAAAATTGTGGCCGATTGCCATAACTTCTCCAGTGGCCTTCATCTGAGTGCCGAGCTTTCGTGCGGCGTAAACAAATTTGTCGAACGGAAATTTAGGGAATTTTACGACAACGTAATCGAGAACCGGCTCAAAGCAGGCAGCCGTCTTTTTGGTGACGAAGTTAGGAATCTCGTCCAAGTTGTAACCGATTGCGATGAGAGTCGCTACTTTTGCGATTGGGTAGCCGGTCGCTTTTGAAGCCAGTGCCGATGAACGTGAAACGCGAGGATTTACTTCGATAACCGCATATTCGAACGAATCTGGCTTTAACGCGAACTGACAGTTGCATCCGCCTTCCATTCCGAGGGAAGAAATAATGTTCAATGCAGCCGAGCGGAGCATCTGATATTCTTTGTCGCTCAAAGTGACTGTCGGTGCGATTACGATTGAGTCTCCTGTGTGAACGCCGACCGGGTCAAAGTTTTCCATTGAACAGACTGTAAGAACGTTGCCAGAATGGTCTCGCATAACTTCAAATTCAACTTCTTTCCAGCCAGAAATACATTTTTCTACGAGAATCTGATGAATCGGTGAACGGTGAAGTCCGTTGTGGGCGATTTCGTCAAATTCTTCTTCGGTGTAGGCAATTCCGCCACCAGTACCGCCGAGCGTGAATGCAGGTCGGATAATCGCAGGAAGTCCGATTCCGTTTTTCATAAAATCGTAAGCATCTTCGTAGCTCGTAACGACTTTTGAAGGAACACAAGGCTCTCCGATGGATTCCATCGTGTCTTTGAACATCTGTCGGTCTTCCGCCTTGTCGATTGTCTCAGGTTTTGCGCCCAAAAGCTTAACGCCGTGGCTTTCTAGGAATCCTGATTTTGCAAGCTCCATGCAGAGCGTGAGTCCTGTCTGTCCGCCGAGGGATGAAAGAATTGAATCCGGTTTTTCTTTCTCGATGATTCTCTGGATTGTTTCCGGGATAAGCGGTTCGATGTAGATGTGGTCGGCCATATTGTGGTCGGTCATCAACGTTGCAGGATTTGAGTTTACGAGAACAACTTCAAGTCCTTGTTCTTTAAGGGCCTTGCAAGCCTGTGAGCCTGCATAGTCAAATTCCGCTGCCTGACCAATGATAATCGGGCCTGAACCAATAACCATTACTTTATGAATATCTTTATTAAGTGGCATTATTTGCTCCTGCGTTAAGCTGATGATTATTTACTGCACTAGTTGTTGTGTGCTTTTGTGTTTTTGATTGTTGATGCGAAGTAGGAAATCGCGTCAACCCGCTCCGTATTCGCCCTAAAATCCTTAAAGTACGAATGATTATTGATGAGGTTTACAAACTCGTCAAAAAGGAACGTTGTGTCCATTGGGCCTGAACAAGCCTCTGGATGGAACTGGACGCTGAACGAAGGCGTGTCTGTGTAAGTGATTCCTTCGCAAGTGCCGTCGTTCGTGTTCACGAAACTCAAAACTGCACTTTTTGGAAGCGAGTCGTTCTCAACCGCGTAACCGTGGTTCTGTGACGAAATGTAGACTCGACCTGTTGCAAGTCGCTTTACAGGTTGGTTTGCTCCGCGGTGGCCGTACTTTAGTTTTGAGGTTTTTGCATTCTTTGCGAGTGCCAAAAGCTGATGGCCGAGGCAAATTCCAAAAATCGGAATGTCTTTTTCCAAAAGTTTTTTGATTTCTTCTATAATCTGAACGTTGTCGCTAGGATCTCCTGGACCGTTCGAAAGCATTATTCCGTCTGGATTTACGTCAAGAATGTCTTTTGCCGAAGCTGTGGCAGGAATTGTAACGACTTCAAGGCCTCGTTTTAAAAGCTCGCGGCGGATATTTGCTTTTGCTCCAAAATCCCAAAGAACGACTTTTTTGCCTTTTCCGTTTTTCATTGCGATTTCTGGGTCGTTTTCTTTTGTTCCGTCGGCGCGAACAGGAACCGCTTTGTATTGAGCTGACTCAGCGAATACTGTCTGTGCGTCTTTTTCGATTTTAACGGCATCGCAAGTGACTGTTTCAACGGCATTTTGAATTTTATAGGATTTTATTTCGTTAAGAAGTTTTTCTTTTTCGGTAGGATTTTGTAAAGATGCGAATTTTGCTTTTGCTTCGTCAGAATCACCAGCAATAAGCATTCCGTTCATAACACCAGCTTCTCGGAGAACTTTTGTTAAAGCTCGTGTATCAATGTCATAAAGACCAATAATGTTCTGATTTTTTAGCCAAGAATCAATCTGCCCTTCGCAGCGGAAATTGGAGGGGTCAGTGCACCAGGAACGTACAATGTAGCCTCGTACATGGATTTTTGAACTTTCCAAATCGTTCGGAATCAGACCGTAGTTTCCGATTAGTGGAAACGTTTGTGTAACAATCTGTCCGTAATAGCTAGGATCGGTGAGGGTTTCGAGATACCCGTTCATACCGGTCGTAAAAACTGCTTCGCCAATTATGCAACCCGAAGCGCCAAAACTTTTTCCTTCAAAAATCTGTCCGTTAGCCAGGACGAGGCATGCTTTAGTACTCATACTAAAGCATTATTATAGCAAATTTACAAACCTTATAAAAGCACATGCGAAGGCATAAATTTAAGTTATAAATAAAACTTAATTTAAGATTCCTCAAAAACTCGTTCTGTCGCATGGGAAGATTTGATATGCTGTAGTCGTATATCAAATAAATTACTGTTATTTTTTTGGGAGAGAAAATGAAACCAGATTTAAAAGCTTATGCCGTTCCTGCTTTTATCGCTATTTCGATTATTTTTCTGATACTTTTTAGTTTTACTTATAAAAAAATCTATGGTGTGATAAAAAACTATGAGGAAGAAAAACATATTGAACGGATGGAAAATCAATTTGAAGTATTTAAGGATCCTGCTATGGAGGCGGGTAAAAAATTTAATAAAATTTTTGAATCGTATTTAATCATCTCTTTCTTTATATGTGTTTTATTCTATGCCAAATGCCGGCCACTTTTCAAAACTTTTTTTCTAAGCTTGTTTGTGGCGCAAATTTTATATGTCAGAATAGTTTATGAAAAAATCGAAGAAAACTTAGTAGAAAATCATACTGTGCATTATTTAGTGTGCTATGGATTGATATTTGTATTGATATATGAGCTTATTTCTGTCTTTTCAGAGAAAATCTTAAAAAATAAATATGAACTGCAAGCATTAAAACGATTTATGGTTGATGATGTGGAAAATTGGATTTTAAGCTGGGCAAACTGGATTTTGCCAATTCCATTTGCATTTTTGGCTGGATATTTCCTTTTTTGATGGTAATTTTTTGTGATTTATATCAAAATTTATGAGTTGAAGATTTTTTGAAGTTACTAAAAGTAAACTCTGGAAAATAAAAAAAATCCAGCCCGAAATTGGACTGGATTTTAGCGGAGCGAGAGGGATTTGAACCCCCGATACGGTTACCCGTATGTCGGTTTTCAAGACCGATGCATTCAGCCTCTCTGCCATCGCTCCAAAAGGTGATATTTACTATATCAGTTTGTAGAATCTGTGTAAAGTGGTTTTGAGAAAATCAGAAAAAAAATTCTTTTTGTAAAATAATGTTGATTTTTTTGACTATAAAGCTAAATAAATGTTAAAATTTTTATATTTTTCATTTTTCTTATTTAAAAAACTGTGTTACACTATTTAATAGTTCTATTGAGGAGGAATTTTTAAATGGCTGAAGAAAAAGAACAGTTAAGCGCACCTCAGAAAGAGATTGATGAGTTGGTCGCTAAAGCTCAGAAAGCGTTGGAAGAATACGCTTCATACGATCAGGAAAAAATCGACTACATTGTAGCTAAAGCGAGCGTTGCAGCTCTTGATCAACATGGTTCTTTGGCAAAACTTGCTGTTGAAGAAACTAAACGAGGCGTTTTTGAAGACAAAGCCACAAAAAACCTTTTTGCGTGTGAATATGTTGTAAATCACATGCGTCACCTGAAAACTGTTGGTGTTGTTGAAGATGATGACGTTACAGGTGTTGTAAAAATTGCAGAACCTGTAGGTGTCGTTGCTGGTCTTACACCTGTTACAAACCCGACTTCTACTGCGATTTTCAAATCGCTCATCTGTTTGAAAACACGAAATCCAATTATATTTTCATTCCATCCTAGTGCAATAAAATGTTCTATTGCTGCTGCAAAAGTTGTTTATGATGCTGCTGTTGCTGCGGGAGCTCCAAAGAACTGTATTCAGTGGATTGTAGAACCTTCACTTGAAAAAACTAACCTTCTTATTGGTCATCCGGGAGTTGCGACAATTCTCGCAACTGGCGGTAACGCAATGGTTCGTTCTGCTTACTCTCAGGGTAAGCCTGCCCTTGGTGTTGGTGCTGGAAACGTTCCTGCTTACGTGGAGAAAACTTGCAACCTCAAACAGGCAATCAACGATATCGTAATGTCAAAAGCATTCGACAACGGTATGATTTGTGCTTCTGAGCAGGGTGCAATCATCGATAAAGAAATCTACAACGACGCAATCAAAACATTCAAAGAATATCGCGCATATCTTTGTAACGACAAAGAAAAGAAAATGCTCGAAAAATACATGTTCGGCGTAGACGGGGATCCGACTGTTGCTAAACTCAACGCTGTAGTTCCTGGTATGAATCCGGTTGTTCTTGCAAAGAACGCAGGTTTTGAAATTCCAGAGCGCACAAGCATCATTCTTGTTGAGTGTAAAGAAGTTGGCATGAAAGAGTGCCTTACTCGCGAAAAACTTTCTCCAGTTCTTGCAGTTCTCAAAGCTGAGAACACAGAAGACGGTATGAAGAAAGCTAAGCAGTTCCTTGAATTTGGTGGTCTCGGTCACTCGGCTGCTATCCACACTTCTAACAAGGAATTGGCTGAGAAATTCGGCGACCTCGTTCCTGCTATCCGCGTAATTTGGAACTCTCCTTCAACATTCGGTGGAATCGGTAACGTATACAACGCATTTATCCCATCTCTTACACTTGGTTGTGGTTCTTACGGACACAACTCAACAGACGACAACGTTAGTGCCGTTAACCTTTTGAACATTAAAAAATTGGGTAGGAGACGAAATAATATGCAGTGGTTTAAAGTACCGTCTAAAATCTTCTTTGAGCGTGATTCAATCGAATACATCCACCAGATGAAGGATGTTCACAAAGTTATCATCGTAACAGACCGCTCTATGGTTGAGCTTGGTTTCGTTGATAAAATCACTGATCAGTTGAAGCTCCGCCGCGATCCTGTTCAGTACCAGCTCTTCTGCGATGTTGAGCCAGATCCATCAATCCAGACTGTACGCGAAGGTGTTGAGCTTATGCGCACATTCGCTCCAGATACAATCATTGCTCTTGGTGGTGGTTCTTCTATGGACTGTGCTAAAGGTATGTGGCTCTTCTACGAGTACCCAGAAGTTGACTTCAACGACCTTAAACAGAAGTTCATGGATATCCGTAAGCGTGCATTCCGCTATCCAGACTTGGGCAAAAAAGCTAAGCTCGTTTGTATCCCAACAACATCTGGTACAGGTTCAGAGGTTACACCGTTCGCTGTTATTACAGACAAAACAGAACACAAGAAGTACCCTCTTGCTGACTACTCACTCACACCAACAATCGCTATCGTTGACCCAACATTTACTTACGGCTTGCCAAAGAAGATTGTTGCCGACACAGGTATGGACGTTCTTACACACGCAACAGAAGCTTATGTTTCAACAATGGCTAACGACTACACAGACGGTCTCTGTATTCAGGCTATTAAAATGGTATTCCAGTACCTCGAACGCTCTTACAACAACGGAGCTGCTGACACAGAAGCTCGCGAGAAGATGCACAACGCTTCTTGTCTCGCAGGTATGGCATTCGCAAATGCGTTCCTCGGTATGAACCATTCTATGGCTCACAAGATTGGTGGTGAGTTCCACGTTCCACACGGACGTGCAAACGCTATCCTCTTGCCATTCACAATCCGTTATAACGGTACACAGCCAGACAAACTTTCAACATGGCCAAAATACAACTACTTCAAGGCTGCTGAGCGATACTGCGAGCTTGCTCGTATGCTCGGTCTCCCGGCAAAAACTGTTGAAGAAGGTGTAGAGTCTTACGCTAAGGCTTGTGGTGAGCTTGGTATGCGACTTGGAATCGTCATGAACTTCAAGGGACAGGGCTTGGATGAAAAAGAGTATCTCGCTAACGTTGAGAAACTCGCTTACCTCGCTTACGAGGATCAGTGTTCTCCAGTTAACCCACGTGTTCCACTCGTTGAGGACATGAAGAAGATTCTTACAGACGCTTACTACACAGAAGAGTTTGTTGCAAAATAACAGACATTTATCCACAGGGGCGGTTCGTCCGTTCCTGTTAAAAAATGACTAATGTTTCTTGTACGCCGCACAGATTTTTCTGTGTGGCGTTTTTTTTGCCTGTATTTTTTTCAAAAATCAAATTTTCTGTCGCCCAAAATTTGGGGCATCTCTAAAAACTTAAAATTTGGATGTTTTTAGAGATTCCATTCGATTTGTTGTGACGGTGGCTCAAATATGACAATAAAAAAACTATTTTTATTCAATTTTTTGTTTTTTAGTTCATTTAATCTTTTTGCGGGAATGAAAATTTCAACAAATGAAATCAAAATCGGAATTCACTATTCAATTGGTTCATCTGTAAATATTCGAAAAACACCTTCGCTTTCTGCAGAAAAAATTGGAAAACTAAATTTTGGAGACAAAATCGAAGTCCTGGAAAAAACACAAAAATATTTTGAATCAGAAGGAATATACGATTGTTTTTATAAAATAAAAACCGACCAGGGAATCGGGTATATGTTCGGGGGATACATTTCTGACAATGCCGATTTTCTGGAAAACGGAAACAAACTGACTTATTTTGACAAGCTTTATAATTACGAAATCAGGATTCCTAAACGGCTAAGCGAAAAATCTTTCTATAAATATGCAGAAAAAAGTGATTTTGTTAGGCAGCATTATGAAAAATATACGAAGGAAAAATTTTCATATTTGCCGGAAGAAAATAACGGCTATTTTGTTTACGTTGAGTTTGCAGGTGAGTCGCCCTCCCTTGAAGAATTGTCTGACGCCGGAAAGTTTTTGGCGAATGAAAACGAAGAATCCATGATTTTCAGTTTTTCCAAAGCAAGCTTATTCGCATTCAACAAGGCAAAATCCATAAACATAAAAAAAGAGTTGATTTATAAAAAAATATCAGAACTAAAAATATTAAAAAATCAATTTACAAATACAACATTTATTTCCTGCGAAATGGTGGAAGCCAGCGAACCGCATTATGCTGAAGGCATAGAGCTTATAACTTTGCAAAACGGAGCATTTGAAATAAAAAGACGGTGCGCCACCTATGCACGCGATGGAATCTATTCAGCTCAAAACACGTTTATTTTTCCGAATGACAAGGCAGGGGAAAAAAATTACATTAGAATTAAAGGAAAATATTTTCGCGGTAATGAAATTTCTGAAGAATATGAAAGCAAAATCTTTTGGAATGGAATGGACTTTATAGAACAAAAAAACATGGAGGGAAAATGAGAAGAAATTTTTTTGTGACACTTTTGGGGTTTGTCGCACTTAATTGTTTTGCTGACATAAAAAATTTTGAAGCAAAGGAAATCTACATCGGCTATTATTTTTCTGACAATTACGCAAACGTAATTGAATACGATGTCCTTCACGACAAGAAAACACCGCAAATAAAAGAAAACGTAGATTCTTTGATTGAAGAAATAAAAAATGCAGGCTATGCAGAAAAACGCTATTCATACGAATATTTTAAATCTGCAGAAGAATCGATTTCGAATGAAGGAAAATACGCAAAAATAAATCTTGATTTAATCACTTATCAGACAGCAAATCTTGAAACCATAACTGACTTATTTTCTAAAACATTAAGGCGGAAAGTTTTAGTAAAAATCGAAGACGGCAAATTGAATCTTTATTTTGACGGCAGCGGAATCCAAATCCGGTCAAACAATACCGAAGCCGCTTACCAAAAAGATAATCAAATCATTCTTTCCTGGCCGGCAAGATTGAGCAAGATGGAACTGGTTTTTGGAATCGAAAATGATAATTCAGAATCAATCTTGCAATTTGTGAACGGGAAGATTTCAAGTCCTGAAAAATCTGCTGAAGAAATTGACTGTATGAAAAATGCTTCTCCGGCTTTGGATAAGCTGGAACAGCAGTATCAGGACGATTGCGACATCGTAAGGCTTCAGCATCTGTTATATTACGGAAAACTCATAGAAGAATACAAGGAAAAAACTGGAAAATATCCTTTTCAGGGCGAAAAGCAGCAGGTCTATTCTCTAATTTTTAATAAAAATCAAAAAAAATACTGCAAGGACACGAATCCAAATAAACATAAGCAAATATCGCCGAAGAAGTTTTTTGCTGAACTGGAAAAGGGGTTAGGACGCAAAGTAGAGCAGCTGTTTGACCCTCAGTATGTTCCCAGCGGCAGGCCGGTTTTTTATATTTATATGATTGATGGAAATCAATACTTTTTTGCGGTTCATCTTTCCAAATATTATTCATTTTCAAAGAAAGTCGATTCAAACTATTATAAAGCTGAACTTTCCAATGTTTCTGACTCGGAATATAAGTTTTATACGGTAAAAGATTTGGAAAATGACAAAAATTATCAAAATGCCGCATCCAGGCAGATGGGCGGATATTTTGACTTGCGAAAGAACGAGCATATAAGGGAATATGAATAGCGCGAGAGACATGGTTTGAAAAACTTCTGAATGGTGCTAAAACTGAACTCCGATTTTAAAGTTTAAGAAAAGTTTTATAGGATTTAACAGAGATTTATTGTAGAATACACGAGAGGTTTTTGTTATGAATTTTATAGAACTTTTTGGATATTTAGGTTCCTTTCTTGTAATACTTTCGATGTTGATGAATTCGATGACAAAATTGAGAATTATAAACACGGCAGGCTGTATTATCTGCGTAATTTACGCTCTCATCATCAAGTCTTATCCCGTTGCAGTCATGAACGGCGCGTTGGCAATCATCAATATCGTAAAATTGGTGTTAAGAAAACAGTAAGTAAGCTAAAGACGCTAGCATAACGAATAAAAATCAACTGTAATTCTGAACCTGTTTCCGATTCTGATTCTAGAGATTCCGAAACAAGTTCGGAATGACACAGGTTTTTAGCATTTGCTATACTAGGTTAAGGCACCACGGCGGGGCGAGTTTTCGTTCCTCCGTGGTGTTTTTTTTGCCATTCTATCGGGTGAGCTTTCGGTAGACGGTTTTGTGCGGAACGTCGTCGTCGATTCCGAGGACGTTTTTCTTCCATTCAACGTATTCTGACCAGTTGCCTTCGAAGAAATTCATTTCAGAATTGTTCTCGAATGCCAGAATGTGTGTGCAGATTCGGTCAAGGAAGTAGCGGTCGTGGCTTACTACAAGAACAACTCCCGCGAACGAGTTGATTGCTTCTTCGAGGGAACGGGTTGTGGTAATGTCCAAATCGTTCGTCGGTTCGTCCAAAAGAAGTACGTTTCCAGCTTCCTGGAACATAAGACCCATGTTCAGGCGGTTCTTTTCTCCGCCGGAAAGCACGCTGATTTTTTTGTTCTGCTCTGCGCTGTTAAAGTTGAACCATGAACAGTAAGCGTGTGCGTTAACTTCGCGGACAGCTCCGTTGATTGCGTGGCCTTTTTCATCAACTGCACCGAGTTTTACAAGGTCGCTTCCGCGGCTCAGCGTTTCGTAAACGGTTTTATTCGGGTCGAGTTTTGAGCGCATCTGGTCAACGTAAACGAGTTTTACGGTGTTTCCGATTTTGATTGAGCCTGAATCCGGCTGAACTTCGCCCATCGTTCCGTCTGGGAGTTCTACTTTTTGACCTGCGGCTGTGGCAATCATTTTAAAGAGCGTGGTTTTACCGGCACCGTTCGGTCCGATGATTCCTACGACTGCACCTGCAGGAATGTGGAAATCAAGATTTTCAAAAAGAACTTTGTCTTCGTAAGATTTCGTGAGCTTTTCTGCATCGATTACGACACTTCCCAAACGCGGGCCTGCCGGAATCGAAATCTGAGTGTCTTTAAGCTGAATTCTCTTTGATTCTTCGGCAAGGAGTGCTTCGTACTTTGTGATGTGCTCTTTATGTTTTGCCTGCCGTCCCTTTGCGCCAGCGTGAATCCATTCCAATTCTTCTTTCATTTCGCGCTGTCTGGTTGAAGCCTGTTTTTCTTCAAGTTCAAGACGCTTCTGTTTTGCTTCGAGCCATTCAGAATAATTTCCCTTGAACGGATAGCCTTCGCCACGATCCATTTCAAGAATCCAGCCTGCAACGTTGTCGAGGAAGTATCGGTCGTGAGTGATTGCGATGATTGTTCCCGGATAGTCTTTAAGATGACGTTCAAGCCAGGCTACAGTTTCTGCGTCCAAGTGGTTCGTCGGTTCGTCCAAAAGAAGGATGTCCGGCTTTTGCAAAAGCAGGCGGCACAAAGCGACTCGGCGACGTTCACCACCGGAAAGCACGTCTACAATCTGGTCGCCCGGAGGACATCGCAAAGCGTCCATCGCAAGCTCCAGATTTGCGTCAAGATTCCAGGCGTCGGCTGCGTCGAGTTTTTCCTGAATTTCTGCCTGCCGTGCGCAAAGCTTGTCAAAATCTGCGTCCGGGTCGCCAAAGGCTTCGTTCACTTTGTCAAATTCTGCGAGCAAATCTGTTATTGGCTTTACGCCTTCTTTTACGACTTCGAGAACCGTTTTTCCGGGTTCAAGGTAAGGTTCCTGTTCCAAATAGCCCATTGAATAACCTGGCAAAAGTTGTGTTTCGCCAGTGTAGTCTGTGTCTTTTCCTGCGAAAATCTTGAAGAGAGATGATTTTCCGGCTCCGTTCTCACCGATTACGCCAATTTTTGCACCGTAGTAGTAAGAAATCGAAATATCTTTAAGAACTACTTTAGTTCCATACGCACGTGAAACGTGCTCCATCGTGTAAATGATTTTTTTATCGTCAAAAGTCTTTGCCATATTTTTTTAGTATATCAAAAGAGTTTAAAGAAAAATAGAGTTGGATTCTGCAAGTTGGACAGAAATGGAAGGAAAAAACGCGACATTCGCCCTGGAATTTAAAAGTCCGAATGTTGAATTTTTAAGTCAATGTAAAGAAATGCGTTCGTTATCACTTTTGAAACTCGAAATTGAGAGTAAAAGTGATTTTTTATTATTTTCCTATAATTCATATTGATTTAGTGTGAAATAATTGATATATTCCTTTATCAATACGAGGAGATATTTTATGGAATTAAACGGTCTTGATTTAGCGGCTCTTGGGTCAGTTCTTGTTTCATTTGCTATCCTGTTTTTATTAAAAAAGAAATGTAATCTGAATTTTGGGTTACGTACCTTGATTGCAACTGTTTTTGGACTTGTTATTGGTCTTGTATTCAAAAAACATTTTACTTATGTAGCGGCTTTTGGAACGGTCTACGTAAATGCTCTTCAGGCGTTTGTTGTGCCTCTTCTTTTAGTCAGTGTGATTGCAAGCATTACGAATCTTGGTTCGTCAATAAAATTGCAGAAAATCGGACTAAAATCCGTTTTCTTTCTTCTATTAAATACCCTGAGTGCAGCTCTTCTTGCTCTTTTTGCTTCCGTCGTTCTTAACATTGGTGCAGGATTTAATTATGCAGCAGAGGAAAGTACGGCAAAAACAGTTCCTTCTCTTGCAAATACATTGATTGCACTTTTCCCAAAAAATATTGTGGGGGAATGGGGAAGCAATAGTGTGGTTCCAGTTCTTATTTTTGGAATCATTATTGCATTGTCTTATAATAAGCTTGCTAGGACAAAGGGTGAAGAAGTAAAATCTTTCAAATCTTTTGTTGATGCGGCAAATAAAGTTGTTGGAAAAGCTGTCAGTTTTATTATTGGCTTTACGCCTTATGCCGTTACTTCTTTGATTGCCCGTGCAGTCGGTAGAAGCAATGTTTCTGACTTAATTCCGTTGCTTGGCGTGCTTGTGGTTGCTTATGTGCTTTGTGCATTGCAGATTTTTGGTATTGAGAGTCTTTTAATTACTTTTGTTGCCAAATTGAACCCATTCGTATTCTTAAAGAAAATTCTTCCGGCAGGAATTGTTGCTTTTACATCGCAAAGTAGCGTTGGAACCTTGCCTGTAACTGTTCGCCAGCTCACCAGTAAGCTTGGGGTAAATGGTGACGTGGCTTCGTTTACGGCAGGGCTGGGAGCAAATCTTGGAATGCCAGGTTGTGCTGGAATTTGGCCTGTGCTTTTGGCTGTATTTACGATTCATCAGCAGGGGATTTCTTATTCTGTTGGGCAATATGTTTTGCTTATCTTGTTCACTATTCTTGTTTCAATCGGAACTGTTGGTGTTCCAGGAACGGCGACAATAACAGCAACTGCACTTTTTACGGCAGTGGGACTTCCTGTAGAGTTTATTGTTCTTTTCTCTCCAATTTCTTCGATTGTTGATATGGCCAGAACTGCGACAAACGTGGTTGGTGCCGCGACGGCTTCTGTTCTTGTGGCCGAAGCTGAAGGTCTTCTTGACAAGGAAGTTTACTATGATAAAAAAATCGTGGCTGATGATAATTCGGGTTTTGTGGCAAATACCGAAGCTTCGGAGGCAAAAACAATAGTCTATACGGAAAATGACGAAAGTTGCTCTTGCGCAATTTAGTTTTGAAAAGATAAAAATAAAATAAAATTTTATAATT
>NZ_JPUF01000027.1 GCF_014737315.1 Treponema zioleckii
GCGGTCTGACCAAACTTGTTTTTTTATTTTGTGGTACGCTCACAACAATGCTCAGCTACGACACAAGAGTCCTCGGCGTAATGATTGTGCTCAGTTTTGTGATTTTCAAATTTTCAAAAACTGAATGGTCAGAAGTTCGCTCGCTGTTCTTGCTGATTGCAGTTTTTCTTTCAATAAATGTGCTCGCAATCTTTTTGTTCTCGCCATACGAAGGCTGCAAGATTTATGGTTCGCGCACGGATTTGTTCAGGATTTCGCAAAGATATACAATCACTTCGCAGCAGCTTTTTTATGAGCTGAACGTGGTTCTAAAATATTTTAGCATAATTCCGTCTGTTTTTATGTTCATCACTTCCACAAACCCAAGCGAATTTGCGGCAAGCCTGAACAGAATCAAGCTCCCCTACACCGCCAGCTATTCGGTCGCAATCTCGCTGCGCTACGTTCCAGACGTTCAGACGGAGTTCAGCAGGATTAAAAACGCACAGGAAGCACGCGGAATCGAAATGTCTTCCAAGGCAAACATTTTTTCAAGAATCAAAAACATGGGCGCAATCCTTTTTCCGCTGGTTTTCACGAGCATGGAAAAAATTGATTCCGTAACGAATGCGATGGAACTGCGCGGATTCGGCAAGCACAAAACACGCACATGGTATTCAGCAAAAGAACTGAAAAAAAAGCGATTATCTTACAATCACTTTCAGCATTGTTTTTTCTGCCACCGCCCTAGCCGTTACATACAGCAACGGAAGCCGCTTCTGGAATCCGTTTGTGTAGAAGATTCACTTTTTGTCATTCTTGTACTCAACAGAACTGTTGTCCGTATAGGTATATTCACCGCTGTCCTCGTCGTCAGAGCAAGACATGAGTCCCATTGTTCCTGATGCAAGGAGCAATCCAAAAGAGATAAGAGAAAGAATTTTTTTCATAAAATCCTCCAAAGAATTTATATTTTGTGCGAAATCGAGCGAAGCGAGATTTCGCACAAAGGGCTTTAGTCAATCCCTTTGTGTAGGGTACCCTACACAAATTTTTTTTCGAAAAATTTTGAAAATTTGACAGAATGCAGCCTATTGTGTTACATTGTGTTATAAAATAACACTTTAGGAGGTGTTTTTATGGCAACAATGAGCATTAGAACGAATGATGAGCGCAAATATTCTTTTGAAGGATTCTGCGACTCAATTGGAATCAGTGTAACCGCTGCCGTAAACATGTTTATGAACGCCTGCCTGCGAGAAAACCGCATTCCGTTCGAAATTAAAGCAGACCCATTTTGGAGCGAAGAAAATCAAAAAAGACTCAGAACCTCTCTTGAACACGCAAAGCAAGGAAAACTAACCAAGCACGAAATCGACGAGGTTAATTGATGGATAAACTTTGGACTGATGAAGCATGGGAAGATTTTCTGAACCTTCATTCTGACAAACGACTTGTAAAGAAACTTGAAGCCCTTTTAAAAGATATTGACCGTAACGGCTACACTGGAATCGGGAAACCAGAACCTCTAAAAGATGATTTTACAGGCTATTGGAGCCGACGAATTGATGACTTTAACCGCATTGTCTACAGAATTATAGAAGACGGAGATAAGTCTTATGTAGAAATCTTGCAGTGCGGAACACATTATCACAAATAAAAAGTCGCCATGCAGATTGCTCCGCATGGCAACAGTTTTTTACGCGTCGCTTCTTGCGTATGAGTTTTTCATCAGGCAGCTTGTTTCATAAAGAACTTTGTCCAGCGTCTTTTGGGTTTCCTCTTTTAGCATTTGGGCAACTTCGGCATTCGCTTTTTCGCAAAGAGATATGGCTTCGCTTTCCGCCGCGGCAGCAATGATTTTGTCGTATTTTTTTAGAATCTCGTGACTTTTTGAACCGACGGCAAACTGATAATGCTCAATGTGGTTCAGGCATTTTGCGTAGCCGGCATCGCTCAGGGCAGCAATCAAGCGGGCGCACCAGTAAAAACTTTCGGTTGAAACGCTTCTCGGAACATAGGACAAATATCGTGGAGTTTTTTCGATATTCGTATAAAACGGTGCAATAACATTGAAAGCATTTGAGGCGAATGCCATCCACTGAATTGACTTGCAGTTTGCTGGCATTTCTTTGCGGATTTCGATAATCGCAAGAGAATCGTTGCGGTTGATTCCGATTGAGCGGAAAGCTCCCCGCATATTCTTTTCGCCGTAAGAACCATAAGGGTCGTATTTTGTGCCGTTGTAGTGTGACGAAAGCAGATATTTTATGTCCTCCACGGTAATTTTTCTCTCAGGAACCATGCTCCACGGAATATCGTCGGAAGACGGCGTATAATCCGCGTCATCTCCGTCCCATTTTGCGGTTTTCGGATTCAAAAAACGCTCAATGTACCACGCGCGAGGCGTGTTGTAAACATGGTCAGCATCATCGTGGCTTCCGAACGCCTCCCGCGGGTTGAATTTTTTGCCCGGCAAAGTCAAATCCAGATGATTTTCCGCGATAAATTCCTTCAAATCTGCCGAGCAGAGATGATTTTTTTTCGCGCCGAAGGTATCATCAAAATCAAAGCTGTCGATTCCGAGCTGATTCGGCATAACAACGTAAGAATCATCAGGCACGCGCTTGGCCATCCAGTGATGCCCGCCAATTGATTCGAGCCACCAGATTTCGTTCTCGTCTGAAAAAGCGATTCCGTTCATCTCGTAAGTTCCGTATTTTTCGAGCAGGCTGCCCAACCGCAGAACTCCCTCGCGGGCAGTTTTTATGTACGGAAGAACGATTACGTTCAAATCTTCTTCCCCGATTCCGCCCTTTTTCAAAAGCGGGTCGGCACCCAAAACGCGCTCGTTGGAAGTGATTGTCTCGGTCGCGGTCATTCCAACATTCGCCGAGTTAACTCCATGAGCCGCCCAAATTCCATCTTTTTTATTCGCGTTCGGTGTGGATGTGTAGCGAAGCGGATTTTCAGGCAAGTCGATTTCCTGATGGGAAAGTATCGTTTTGTATTTTAAAGGCTGGTCTTTCGGCAAAACAACGACGAATTTCTTCTCGCAGAACTGTCCCGAAGGACTGTCCTCGTTCCGCGCAATAAAAGTCGCACCGTTGTAAGAAGCATCTTTTCCGACCAAAATTGTTGTGCAAGCCATTTTTTACTCCTCAATTCTCTGAATTTTCTAATTTTTGAATATTATACCGCCAAACTCTGATTCGTAAAAAGCATTTATGGTACCTCGAAAAACAGAAATTTTCAAAATTACAAGTTAAATTAATTAATTTAAAATCTCCAATGTGAAAATATTTTTTTTTGGCACAGAAAAGAATTACATCAAAATGACAATATTTTGATAGACAGTGCAAGATTTTAAAATCATAATTCCGCCACTATGAAAATTACAAATTTTAAATACTTTGTTTTTGCAGCAGTGCTTTTTTGTGGCTGCAGTTTTACGATTCAGAACGAGAACGAATCTGAAAATGAATCAGAGCTCTCGCAAGTTGATTTGGGAATCACATCCCCATCTTTTAAAGTCTACTCAAATCCAGCAAGGGTAAATTCACCGGCAGACATTCAAGATTACGGCAAATACTACAAGCCAGCATCATTCAATTTTGACATGTTCAATGCGAACTCAAAATACTCTTGGCATCGTTTTAAACAGAGCGAACATTTTTTTGTATTCTGGGAAAAACCTTTTGGCTCAAACCCGAATTCTTCAAGCCTGCCTTACGAAATGCGCGTAGACGTTGACGACCTTCTTGCAAAAGCTGAGGAATTCTACAATCTTAACGTGAACACGCTCAAAATGTGCACTACAGGCTACGGAATTTCGAACCTCGACAAGTACAAGCTCCAGATTTATCTTGTATACCAAAAAGAGTGGCTTGCGACAGGCTCAGGCTACGACAATGTAATCGGCGCACTTTGGGTCAATCCGTCAACCTGCAAACCGGTGGGAAAAACCATCGCGCACGAAATCGGACACACGTTCCAGTATCAGATTTACTGCGACCGACTTTTAACAGGAGCCGCAAACAACTATAAATATGGCTGGCGATACGGATTCGGACCAAACGGAAGCGGCGGAAACGGATTCTGGGAACAGTCGGCACAATTCCAGGCATATCAGCTCTACCCGCAGCAGGCTTTTGAGCAGAACTACTATCTTTTTACAAAAAACACTCACCGTCACTTTAACGACGAATCAATGCGCTACCAAAGTTTCTGGTTCATGTATTATTTTACGAACAAATACGGAATCGAATCATTCAGCAACTTGTGGAAATACAGCTCATTCCCGGAAGACCCGCTCGAAGCCTACACAAGACTCATCTGCAACGGGAACTGGGAGCGAACATGGAATGATTACTACGAGTACGCAAGTCATGCAGTCACTTACGATTTTGGAAAAATCAACGCAAACTTCCAAAAACGATTCGCGACCTACAACACAAATTTGATTCAGTTGAACAAAAAATTCCGCCCGGCATATTCAAGCTGCCCTTCAACTTCTGGATTCAACATCATAAAACTCAAGAATCCTGCAAAAAATACTCGCGTTACAGCAAACCTTGACGCACTCGCAGTCGGTAGCGAGCTTTGCGCAAACGACAAGGGCGAAGTCGTTAACAGCGACGGAAAAGTTATCGGAACAACCAGAAACTACAACAACAACATTGAAAACGGTGTAAAACACACAGATTCAAATTTTAGACTCGGATTCGTGGGAATCAAAAATTCAAAACCAGTTTACGGCGAAATGGCAAAAGGCAAATCGGCACAGGCATTCATGGACGTAACCGAAGATTTTGATGAATTCTATTTGGTCGTGCTCGCTTCACCGCAAAACTACACACACCACTTTTGGAACGACACCGAAGCCGACGACTTGCAATGGCCTTACGAGCTTTACTTTGAGAACACTGCCCCGTTCGCAAACCCAAATGACGGAAACGTTGCTTTTGGAGTTTACTGCAATCCTCAAAAAAAGGACTACGTTTTGGGCGAACTTGATTTTTCGGCAATCGAAGTGATAAAAAAACTTGCCGTAAATTTCAATCTTTCTGAACAAGAAGTAAAAAACTGCATAATCCAGCCGCAGGCAGGTAAAACGATTTATCCTCAGGAAGGCAAAATAATCCTTGCGCTTACCGAACCAAACGGCAACTTGAACCTAACGCCAACAGCGACCACGGGATTTTGGTGCGACAAAAATGGCTACGTTCAGAATTGGGGCGCAAAAAGCAACGTATTCTTTGAATATGACCCAAAAAACGCAAAACTGACTTACGGTCATCTTCCAGGATTCAACAATGCAGGCGACACGATTATCGTAAAACCAACTTTCGTCTACACAAAAAACGGTCAAACCTACAAAACGACAATTAGCTTCTATTACATATTCAAATAGAGCGAATTGCGAATTTTCTGCAAAGCCTGTCATTTTCAGAACCGCGGTAAGTCGCGCCAACGAATGACAGACTTTGCAGATTCTGATTATGATACTGGTGCAAAAAATTGTCTGCATGTAACAATGCAAAGGCCTTGCTTACTATTGACCCGCCAAATGAATTTTCTTTATGATTTTGAATCCTGAATATTTTAGGATTTCTTTTAAGGCTCGCTCAGCCCCGGTCGATTGCCCAAAAATGTAGTTGAACGGGAACGGTGTCCGGCAAGAAGTGACGATTACCGCTTTTTTGCCTTTCTGGAGTGGCTTCGGGATTCCTCGGCTCGATTCTGTCATAAGAACGCCTACAAGTCTGTCAAAAAGCGATTTGAGTTTTCCGCTCATGTTGCCCCAGTAAACTGGCGTTCCGACGATTATCATATCGCACCAGTTTATTTCGCCGGCAATTTTGTGTGCGTCGTCATCCTTCAAAACGCACTTTCCGGTTTTTCGGCAAGCCATGCATCCCCGGCAAAAATCAAAATTGAGTTCGTGCACGTTGTGATAGAAAATTTCGTTCTCACCCGAATCATATTTTAAAAGCAGATTTTTAATCGCATTTCCGACATTTCCGTTTTCGTGCGGACTTCCGTTCAAAACCAAGATTTTCATTCATTTTCTCCCATTTTTTGTCATTACTAGTAATACGGATTTTCAAAACCAACATCTTTTGCATCGAAAATAAAATATTTTCCATAATTTTCGATGTTAAAACTCTTCGTGCCTTTTTTTACGTCCAGCAAAGTTTTTGTCAATGGAATCCACCCAAATATTATCGCCCAAAGTTGCCCGCAGTTGATATGCGTCCAGCATTTCTTTTGAATCGGCAGGGTCAGTTCCGTTTTTATTCGCCTGAACTTTTTCTGTAAACAACGCCCCAAACGAAATATTTGTTATTGCGAATCCTTTCGCATTTCCTGTCTGATAATCCGGATAGTAGGTTATCAACTTGCAAAATCCATATTTTTGAGTATAAACGATTCTCTCACTCGCATAAGTTCCGTCAAAATCCAGCATCATCTTTTTATATGCAAAAGCGGCAATGACAATGATTAAAATCAAAAAAATCAACTTGGCAAGAAGTTTTACGACAAAGCCTATAAGTTCAAAACAGCCAACAAAAATTGCAATCAAAAATCCTGTTAAAAATCCGTCGTGTAATTTAAATTTTTTTTCTAGAAGCAAATGAATTGTTTTGATTCTTATTTTCACCAGCTGAACTTCTTGCAATTTTAAGTCGCCGCGTCCTTTCTTTTATGGAGTTTAACAGCGAGTCTAGTGAATCACAAAAACTGTTTATCACATCTTTAATTTTTCTAGCCAACATATTCAAAAAAGATTTTACATCATTCTTTTTTACGTTCTTTTTGTCCAAAATCAGGTAAAAAATTATCCCAAGCAAAATAAAAATAATAATTGTCTTAAACATAAAAACTCCGTTTTATCCTGTCAGAATGCAGTTTCAATTTTTATTCTATTTTAATCAAAAATTCCGTTATTATTCTAGAATACACCGCTTTCGTGCTGAATTAATAAAAAAACCCCATTCTGCGGAGTTACTGAGTGCAGAATGGGGCAATATATTAAATGCCGCCGGTGGCATTTAAAACCAAAGAAGTTAGGCTTTTCTTGCAGTGATGACCTTAAAATCCTTTACGTGGGATTCAAAGTCGGCAAGCAGCACTTTCGCCTTTGCGCTGTCAGTTTCGCGCTCGTGCTGGAAAATCAGATTTTTGAGTTCGGTCTTGTCTTCCTCGCTCTCAAGTTCGTGCATTTCCACAAGTTCCTTGTTGAGCTTTTTGTAAAGAGTGTGTTCGCTGTCCAAAACGAAAGCTTTTCCGCCGCTCATGCCGGCACAAAGATTTTTGCCAGTCGAACCGAGAATCACGGCAGTTCCGCCAGTCATGTATTCAAGTCCGTGGTCGCCGCAGCCTTCAACAACGGCAGTTGCTCCAGAATTTCTTACGCAGAATCGTTCGCCGGCTTTGCCGTTTATAAAAATCTTTCCGCTGGTCGCGCCGTAAAGAGCCACGTTTCCGACGATTATATTTTCTTCAGCTGCATACTGTGCCTTTTTTGGTCGGAAGATAACGATTTTTCCGCCGCTCAAGCCTTTTCCAACGTAATCGTTCGCGTCGCCTTCAAGAATAAGTGAGAGCCCCTTCGGAGCAAACGCACCAAAAGACTGCCCTGCCCCGCCTTTAAAGTGCACCGCAAAGGAATCATCTTGAAGTTTTGAGCCGTAAGTTTTTTGAATTTCGCTTCCCAAAATCGTTCCGAGAGTTCTGTCGGTACAGTCAATTTTGAATTCATTTCTGAATTCGCAAGAAATTTCGTTCGCAGCCTGCAAAGGAACGGTGCCAAAAAGCGGGAGCAAATCCTGAATGTCTTTTTTTTGATTGAGCGAAAAATTAAAGACATCATTTTTGTCAAATCGAGTTTTAGCATTTTTTGGCAATTTGAATCCAATCAGCCCGCTAACGTCCAAAAGGCTCGCACGAGAAGACGGAGGCTCTTTTTTGAGTTTTAAAAGCTCGGTTTTTCCAATCATCTCGTCCAGCGTCCTGATTCCAAGTTTTGCCATAATTTCACGCAAATTCCTTGCCGTAAAAATCATAAAATTCTCAACGTATTCAGGCTTTCCCGGGAATTTTTTACGCAAATCCGGATTCTGCGTTGCAATTCCAAAAGGACAAGTGTCAAGGTTACAAACTCTGAGCATTCGGCAGCCCATAGAAATCAGAGGCGCGGTGGCAAATCCGAATTCCTCGGCTCCCAAAATCGCCGCAATAGCAACGTCGCGTCCCGTCATAAGTTTTCCGTCGGTTTCAAGCCGCACTCTAGAACGAAGTCCGTTCATCACGAGCGTCTGATGCGTCTCAGTAAGACCAAGTTCCCACGGAAGTCCCGCGTGATGAATCGAGCTTATCGGTGCCGCGCCAGTTCCGCCGTCATGACCAGAAATCAAAATCGTTTGCGCGTCGGCTTTTGCAACACCCGCCGCAATCGTTCCGACTCCGGCTTCGCTTACAAGCTTAACGGAAATATCTGCATCGCGGTTCGCGTTTTTTAAGTCGTAAATCAACTGTGCCAAATCTTCTATAGAATAAATATCGTGATGCGGTGGAGGAGAAATTAGCGAAACGCCCGGCTGGCTGTAACGCTCCTTTGCAATCCACGGATGAACTTTTTTGCCCGGAAGATGGCCGCCCTCGCCCGGTTTCGCTCCTTGCGCGAGCTTAATCTGAATTTCTTTCGCGCTCAAAAGATATTCTTCCGTCACACCAAATCGTCCAGAAGCAACCTGTTTTATTGCGCTGTTGAATTTTGTTCCGAATCTCTCCGGGTTTTCGCCGCCCTCACCAGAATTTGATTTTGCGTGAAGATGATTCATCGCTTCGGCAAGGCATTTATGGGCTTCTTCCGAAATTGAACCGTAACTCATCGCACCAGTTTTGAATCGCTGAACAATGCTTTCTTCGCTCTCAACTTCAGAAATCGGAATTGCCTTTGCGTTCTCGTAGTCAAAATCAAGAAGAGCGCGCAAAGTGTGCGGATGGTCAAAATCATCGACCAAGGCCGCATATTCTTTGAACTTTTCGTAATTTCCGCTCTGGGTTGAATCCTGCAAAGCCGCAATCACTTTTGGAGTTATGATGTGGTCTTCGCTCTGCTCGTTCGGTTTGAATTTGTGGAATCCGTTCGGCTCAAGTTTTATGGCAGTCGAAAGTTTTTTCTGCTGCTTTGAATATGCTTCCTCGTGATGATAAGCAATGTCTTCTTCAATTTCTTTGAGCGTGATTCCGCCAACTCGGCTCGTGGTGTTCGTAAAATATTCGTCAATAAGTTCCTTTGAAATTCCAACAGCTTCAAAAATCTGTGCGGACTGATACGACTGAATCGTAGAAATTCCCATTTTGGCCGCAACTTTTATAACGCCGTTCAAAAGAGCCTTGTTGTAGTCGTCGATTGCAGTGTGATAATCCTTGTCGAGAAGTTTTTTGTCGATAAGCTCCGCAATGCACTCGTGAGCAAGATACGGATTTACGGCACGCGCACCATAGCCCAGACACATCGCCACCTGATGAACATCACGAATCTCGCCGCTTTCGATGATTATTGAAATTTGAGTGCGTCTGTGCGTGCGGATAAGATACTGCTCAACGGCAGACACCGCCAGAAGCGACGGGATTGCCGCGTGTTTTTCATCAACTCCACGGTCAGAAAGAATCAGAATATTGCATTTTTCTTCGTAAGCCAAATCAATTTTTTTGAAGAGCGAGTCAAGTTCGGCCTTCAAGTCAATCTTTTTTTTCTCTTCGGCAAAAAGTTCAAATACAAGCGGAATCGTTCTTGCCCTGAATCCGTCTTTGTCCAGTGACTTTATTTTTAAAACGTCAACGCCCGTAAGAACAGGGTTGTTAATTTCGAGGATTTTGCAGTTTGAGCTTTTCGGTTCAAGAAGATTTCCGTCAGTACCAACGTAAACCGTCGGGTCGGTAATGATTTTTTCGCGAAGCGAATCTATCGGCGGATTCGTAACCTGAGCGAAAAGCTGCTTAAAATATGAATAAAGAGGCGGATGCTTTTCTGAAAGGATTGCAAGAGGCGTGTCGATTCCCATTGAGGCAGTCGGCTCAACACCGTTTTTTGCCATCGGAAGAATCATGTCATTCACGTCTTCAAGTGCCCATCCGAAGGAACGGTAAAGTTTGTCCCGCTCTTCCTGTGTGCTCACGTCAATTTTCTTGTTCGGAACTTTTATGTCCGCAAGGTGAAGAAGATTCAAATCAAGCCATTCGCCGTAAGGGTACTGCTTTGCATAAAATGACTTGCATTCTTCGTCGCTGATTATTCGTTTTTCTTTTGTGTCTACAAGAAGAATTTTTCCAGGTTCAAGCCTGCTTTTTTTGACGATTGATTTTTCGTCGATTTCCAAAACGCCAACTTCGCTTGAAAGAATGAGCATGTTGTCGTCCGTAACGTAATATCGGCACGGGCGCAAACCGTTGCGGTCGAGAGTCGCGCCAAAAAGTTCGCCGTCACTGAACAGAATCGCGGCAGGACCGTCCCATTCTTCCATCATCGTTGCCCAATAATGATAAAAATCCCGCTTGGAGCTTTCCATTGCCTCGTTGTGCTTCCACGGCTCAGGAATACAAATCATAATCGCGAGCGGAAGCGGAAGTCCGTTCATCATAAGATATTCGAGAGTGTTGTCGAGCATTGCGGAATCCGAGCCCAAAAGATTGATTTCCACCGCTCTGCCGGTCATTCGGTCTGCGTTTCCGCGGATTGTGTTTATCTCGCCGTTGTGCGCGATGAGCCTGTTCGGGTGAGCGCGCTCCCAGCTTGGGTTCGTGTTCGTGGAGAATCGCGAGTGCACGATTGCGAGAGCCGAACTGTAATCCTCAGAAGTCAAATCCTTGTAAAAAGTCCTGAGCTGATGAACAAGGAACATTCCTTTGTAAACAATCGTTCTGCTCGAAAGGGAAGCCACGTAATTCTTTACGATTTTTTCTGATTCTTTTTCAAAATCTCGCCTCAGAACGTAAAGTTTTTTGTCAAAATCAATTCCTTTTTGAACGTTTTCTGGTCGCTGAACGAAAGCCTGCTCAATTTTAGGCATACACTCAAGGGCTTTTTTTCCGAGAACTTTTTCGTTTACAGGAACGCTTCGCCAGCCAAGGAACGTAAGATTGTGGTCCTCGCATTTTTTCTCAAAAAGTTCCTTTGCAAGATTCTGCAAATTTTTTTCGCGAGGGAGAAAAAACATGCCAACACCATAATCACCTTCCTCAAAAAGGGTGATTCCACATTCTCTGGCAGCTTTGGTAAAAAACTCATGGCTTATCTGAACGAGAATTCCCACCCCGTCGCCAGTTTCGCCGGTCGCGTCTTTTCCCGCCCTGTGCTCAAGTTTTTCAACGATGCTTAAAGCGTTGTCTACGACGCGATGAGTCCTTTTTCCGTCAATGCTGACCACAGCCCCGATTCCGCATGAATCGTGCTCGAATGTCGGTGAATAAAGTGATGGCATGAATTTTTTCCTCCAAAATACTGAAATAGGTTTTATCTAATTTTTAGGGAATTAAACTTTAAACAACAAATCCTCGTAAGACGGGAATGGTTTGTATTCCTCGCCCAAAAGTGGCTCAATCTCATCCGCGATTTTTCTTGCCTCTTCCATAACCGGAATCACTTTGTCGGCATAAGCCTTTGCAACTGCCATTGCATCTCCGGCATTTTCAGCCTCCGCATGAACTTTTGCAAGTTCGTCAGTCTTCTTAGAAAGGCTTTCGGTGAGCGAGTCGAGTTTTGCAAGAACAACGCCCTGCGCATATCCGCTTGCAGACGGAACAACAGCCTTCAAATCCATAACGGTCTTTGAAACCTTGCCGATGTACTTGTAGCTTGCTGGAAGAATATCTTTGTAAATCATCTCCACCATTGTGTTCACTTCAATGTTCAGCATCTGCGAGTATTTTTCGAGCTTGATTTCGTAGTGAGCTTCCATCTCCTCTTTTGTGTAAACGCCAAGTTCTGTAAAGAGCCGAACGTTCTTTTCGTCAAGATAATGAGCGACTGCGTCTGGAGTAGTTTTAAGTTCCAAAAGTCCACGTTTGTGAGCTTCTGTCTTCCAAGACTCGTCGTAACCGTTTCCGTTGAATACGATTCGCCAGTGAGCTTTTACTTCGCGCGCGATGAGCGAATTCAATGCAGATTCAAAATCACTTGCCTTTTCAAGTTCGTCTGCAAAAGTCTTCAAAACATCTGCAACGATTGCGTCGAGCGTGGTGTTTGGAGTCGCGATTGAGAGCGCAGAACCGCATGAGCGGAATTCAAATTTGTTTCCTGTGAATGCAAAAGGCGAAGTTCTGTTTCGGTCTGTTGAATCCTTCGGAATTGGCGGAAGAACGTCCGCGCCGATTGTCATTTTTTCTTTTTTCTCGGCAGCGTAAGGTGTTCCGTCTTTAATAGATTCCAGGACTTTAAAAAGTTCGTCTCCCAAGTAAACAGAAATAATTGCAGGCGGTGCTTCGTTTGCTCCGAGTCGGTGGTCGTTTCCTGCAGAAGCTACAGAAATTCGGAGCAAATCCTGATTCTCGTCAACTGCCTTCAAAATTGCGGTGAGGAACAAAAGGAACTGTGCGTTAGACTCAGGGGTTTTTCCAGGCTCCAAGAGGTTCTCGCCGGCATTCGTGCTCATTGACCAGTTGTTGTGCTTTCCGCTTCCGTTGAGTCCGGCAAATGGTTTTTCGTGAAGAAGGCATTCAAGACCGTGGCGCTTAGCAACTTTCTTCATAACTTCCATGGTGAGCTGATTCTGGTCAACGGCAAGGTTTGTCGTAGAGAAAATCGGAGCCATCTCGTGCTGTGCAGGAGCAACTTCGTTGTGTTCTGTCTTAGAAAGAATTCCGTACTTCCAGAGTGTATCGTTCAAATCTTCCATGTATTTTACGATTCTCGGATTCAATGCCGCAAAATACTGGTCGTCCATCTCCTGACCTTTTGGCGGTTTTGCACCAAAAAGGGTTCTTCCGGTCATTCTAAGGTCTTTTCGCTGTGCCCACAAATCATGGTCAACAATAAAATATTCCTGCTCCGGGCCAACCGTCGTTGCAACGTGGCTAACGGTCTTTCCGAAAAGTTTTAGGATTCTCTTTGCCTGAAAGTCGAGCGCTTCCATTGAACGCAAAAGCGGAGTCTTTTTGTCCAGAGCTTCGCCCGTGTACGAGCAGAATGCAGTCGGAATACAGAGAGTGTGCTCTTTGATGAACGGATATGATGTTGGATCCCAGACAGTATATCCGCGCGCCTCAAAAGTCGCTCTATGTCCGCCCGAAGGGAATGAAGAAGCGTCCGGCTCACCTTTTACAAGCTCTTTTCCGCTAAAACTCATAATAACAGTTCCGTCATCCTGCGGATTTATGAATGAATCATGTTTTTCGGCAGTGATTCCCGTAAGCGGCTGGAACCAATGAGTGTAATGCGTTGCGCCCTTTTCGATTGCCCATTCCTTCATTGCGTGGGCAACAACGTTCGCAACATCGATTTTAAGCGGCTCTCCGTCGTCGAGTGTTTTTTTGAGAGCTTTAAAAGTTTCTTTTGGAAGTCTTTCTTTCATTACGCTCTGATTAAAAACCATACTTCCAAAAAGTTCCGGCACATTTTTCATATAAACCTCCGCAAAAATAAAAAGGCGTCAACTCTAGACACGGAAACCACCGCACCTAAAAATTGACGCCTTTGCCATTATTCGAGAATAAAAAAAGGTCACAGAAACCTAGGATTTTCTGTGACCTCGTTGTCATCGAAAGTTAATTTACCGTAATTTATATTTTGAGTCAATAAAAAATCTAACGTCTTCCTTCGGTAACAATTTTTTATTTGCTTTTTTAATTTTACCCCAATATGCTTGAATAAGATTATTTCAAGGAGCTGTCAATGGAAAAGGAATTGAAAGGTACTCAAACAGAAAAAAACTTGCTAGCAGCATTTGCTGGAGAATCTCAGGCTAGAAACAAATACACTTACTATGCTAGCAAAGCCCGAAAAGATGGATTTGAACAAATCGCAGCAATTTTTGAAGAAACTGCTGCAAACGAAAAAGAACATGCAAAACTTTGGTTCAAAGAACTGCACGGCGGAGAAGTTCCTTCTACCGCTGACAACCTAAAAGATGCAGCCGACGGCGAGAATTACGAATGGACAGACATGTACGAAAATTTTGCAAAAGTCGCAAAAGAAGAAGGTTTTGACCGAATCGCAGGGCTTTTCAAAATGGTCGCAGCCATTGAAAAACGTCACGAAGAACGTTACCGAAAACTCCTTGACAACGTAACAAAGGATTTGGTATTCAGCAAAGACGGCGACACAATCTGGGAATGCCGAAACTGCGGTCACATCGTAATCGGAAAGAAAGCTCCGAATGTCTGCCCAGTCTGCAAGCATCCGCAGAGTTTCTTTGAAGTCTCAAAAACAAATTTCTAACATTTGCACGGTGGCAAAAGCCACCGTTTTTTTTGGCTCACTCGCCGTTTACGCTCAACACGCAGTCGATGTCAAAAAAATAGGTGAAAGTTTTCATTGTTCATTATAAAAAATCCTCAAAAACAAAAGGCAACATATAAATTGGTTTGTACAAAAGCTGTTCTTGATTATTTCAAATCACACTTTAACTCTCCGCAAAATCCATCCAAAAAATTCTATTCCTGTTTTGCGAATTCTTTGTAATTCGAGTCGTCGTAAGGTGGGCAGTACACGGCGAATTCAATCACCTTGAACGCGCGGGAGTATTTTTTTGAGAGTGCCATCATCACGCGGGCAACTACAGCCGGGTTGTTGCAGAACGCACCGCAGCCGAACGCTCCCAAAACAAGCACGTCCACGCCTTGCTGAACGGCAACGTCAAAAATCCTTGAATCGCGTTTTTCGTGCAGTTTTTCAAGTTCAGAATCATTAAGAATCAAATGCACGTCGCCATCGCCCGAATTGAATGAATTGCTCGGCCGCTCGCGAAGATTCGGTGCCGCGCAGGTAAGAACATCAACATCGTACCAATCGCTTTCATCCATTGTCTCAGGCTCCCGCTCGTCAGTCTTAAAAACAATAACGTCGCTCGTGTAAAGAATGTCGTCGTTGTGAAGCGGATTTCGGCTCTGCCTGTGTGGCATGTAAAATCGCTTCCAGTTTTCGTCGGTATCAAGCGTAAAGTAAAGAGTTGAAACACGGCAAAGACATTCTTCTTGCGCACCAGAACCGTTCACAACCCCACCACCAGGATTCGAAGCGGACGCAAAATTCAAGACGCAGACTTTGTCGCCCTTGCCTGCATAATTCTGAGCCGCCTCAAAAGTGCGTTTTTTACTCACAATGATTTTTGCTTCGCTTTCAAAACGAGCAGTATTGCTTCCGTCCGGCACGGAGTCATTTTCGCCAATAAAAATTTGACTTTTTCTAGAATTTTTTATGCTTTCAATAAGCCGCGGAGTCTTTTCGCACAAATTTACAGAATCCTCAAAAACCGCAATATTTTCTATTCTTCCCATAAAATCCCCTTTTTTTATTTAGATATGTCAATATGAAAATTATAGCACAGTTTGCCAGAGAAATTGTCACTTACAAAACGACAAGCAGGTGGTATGAAAAGGAAAAAAACATTGACAGATGATATAAGCTATACCATACTGATAGTGATACTATCAAATAAAACTATGGAGGCTTTTATGAAAAAGTTTTTGGCAGCAGTAGCTGCATTATTCGTTACGATGGGATGCATTTTTGCCGCAGACCCTGCAACTGGTCTTTGGAAGAGCGTTGACGACAAAACTGGAAAAACCACGGCCGTTTGGAGAATCTACGAAAAAAACAACGTTCTCTACGGAACAATCGCCGCCGTTGTTGACAATCCGCAAGACGTAACCGCGTGGGCTTGCAAAAAAAGCTACAAGGGCTTTCCTGTTGCCGGAGATGTAAGCAAAATGAAGACTGTCGGAACCCCATGGATTTACAACATGAAAAAAGAATCAGACGGAAACTGGAGCAAGGGAACAATTATTGACCCAGGCAGCGGAAAAGATTACGGCTGCATCATAAAATATTTGGCTCCAGGGCAGAAAAACAAAGGATTCACCGCCAAAGCACCTACCCTCGCAATGGCAGGAACATTCGGTCCAATCAAAGTTTTTCAGTATTGGGTAAAAGCAACCGAAGCAGACATCGCAAAGATTCAAGCAGAATTCCCTGCGAAAGGGAACTAAGGGAAACGCTATAAGTCAACTTTGAAAGTTTTAATTTTATTTTAGCGTTTCCCACGATTTTTTCTATCGAAAAACCTCGCGCTTCACTAAAAAACGTCAGGAACGCTACAAAGCACCTTTTGAAGCTTCAAATTTTATTTTAGCGTTTCCCGCGATTTTTTCTATCGAAAAACCTCGCGCTTCACTAAAAAAAACGTTCAGGAATGCCACAATGCAACTTTGAAGCTTCAAATTTTATTTTAGCGTTCCCTGCAATTTTTTCCGGAAGAAAAACTATCCTTTGGTGGGGCATCTTGCAGGCGCTTTTAAATCCGCAGCAACAAGCACTGCTACGGATTTAAGAAGGCATTTTATTGTCTGCACAGAGCATCCAATTTTTGAAAGTCAGAGCAAAAGGAACTTTTAACAAAGATGGTTGAGCCTGTCGAAACCACTATTTTTAGCGAATAATGTCATTTCAACAGGTTCAATGATCACACAAAAAGTCTGTTTTGCACTGTCATCTAAAAAATGTCATTATCGGGGGCTTCCCCGATAATCTTCACAATCACATTAGTCCTTGTGGCAATTACATGCCGAACCACAGTCTGAACAACCGCAACCACAAGACGACTTTCCGGTCTTCTTGTTCTTTACAAGCCTAAAGATGATGGCACAAACAACAGCCAACAAAATGGCTCCAACAATGATATTTCCCATTTTTCCCTCCTAAAGTTATTTTACGACATTCGCAGTAAGTTTTGTAGCCTCGCTGTATTTCTTAAAGAAAAGCATGTAAAAAATCACACAAACAGAAGCGATTGCAAAAACCAATCCCACAACATTTACGTTTCCGGCAAAAAGATTTCCGAACTGAGTCACAATGAGCGAAATCAAATATGCAAAACCACACTGATAGCAGATTGCAAACCAAGTCCACTTTGCGTTGTTCATCTCGCGTTTAATCGCACCAATTGCAGCAAAACAAGGTGCACACAAAAGATTGAATACAAGGAACGAGAATCCTGTAACAGTTGTGAATGCCTGAGCCAATGCCTGATAAGCAGTAAGTTCGCCGCTTCCGTACAAAATACCCATCGTACCAACAATATTCTCTTTTGCAACAAGACCTGTAATCGAAGCTACAGCTGCCTGCCAGTTTCCCCAGCCCAACGGAGCAAAAATCCATGCAATGCAAGAACCGATTTTTGCAAGGATTGATGAATCAAGCTGGTCTTCTGCAAGCATTCCAAATCCTTCTTCAGTCCATCCAAAGAAACTTGTGAACCAAACAACGATTGTCGAAAGAAGAATGATTGATCCCGCCTTTTTGATGAACGACCAACCACGTTCCCACATTGAACGAAGAACATTTCCAACTGTCGGCAAGTGATAGCTAGGCAATTCCATTACGAACGGCGCTGGATTTCCAGAGAACATCTTTGTTTTTTTGAGCATGATTCCAGAAATAATAATCGCAGCCATTCCAATAAAATACGCTGATGTTGAAACCCAAGCAGAGCCTCCAAAAATCGCACCAGAAATCATTGCAATGAACGGAACCTTAGCACCGCACGGAATGAATGTAGTCGTCATAATAGTCATTCGGCGGTCACGCTCATTTTCGATTGTTCGGCTCGCCATAATTCCAGGAACGCCACAACCAGTGCCAACGAGCATCGGAATGAATGATTTTCCAGACAATCCAAATTTTCTAAAGATTCGGTCAAGGACGAAAGCGATTCGAGCCATGTAACCACAAGCTTCAAGGAACGCAAGCAAAAGGAACAAAACGAGCATTTGAGGAACGAATCCCAAAACCGCACCAACGCCGGCAACAATTCCGTCAAGGATAAGTCCGCTCAGCCATTCAGAAGTTCCAAGTTTTTCAAGAAGATTTCCAACCAAAACCGGAATTCCTGGAACCCACACACCGTAAGAAGCAGGATCCGGTCCTTCTTCGCCATATTTTTCTGCCATCGATTTTGCTTCAGCTGCAACTTCGTCGGTAATTTCAATCGGGTCAGAAGTCTCAAGTGTTTCATCATCAACGGTAACATAAGTTTTTTCGCCAGCTTCAAGAGCTTCAAGAATAGCAGGTGTGTCGCCGTATTCTTCAGCGGCCTCCTCGTAAGCTGAAGAACCTATTCCAAACAAATGCCAGCCATCACCAAAAAGTCCGTCGTTAGCCCAATCTGTTGCACTAGCACCAATTCCAACCATCGAAAGCCAATAAACAAAGAACATAATCACCGCAAAAATCGGAAGACCAAGCCAGCGGTTCGTTACGATTCGGTCAATTTTATCTGACTGTGAAAGAATACCCGAATCATGTTTTTTGTAACTTGACTTCAATATTCCCGCAATGTAAACATATCGCTCATTAGTGATAATGCTTTCGGCATCATCATCAAGTTCTTTCTCAGCAGATTTTATATCAGTCTCAATGTGTTCAAGCGAAGCCTTGTCAAGTTTGAGCGATTCAAGAACCTTGTCATCGCGCTCAAAAACCTTAATCGCGTACCAGCGCTGCTGTTCGTCTGGAAGAGAATGAACCACAGCTTCTTCAATGTGAGCAATCGCGTGCTCAACAGGACCAGAGAACGTGTGCTGAGGAACAGTTTTTATCTCGCCCGCAGCCTTAATCGCCTCTTCGGCAGCTTCCATTACACCAGTTCCTTTAAGAGCCGAAATCTCTACAATTTTACAGCCAAGCTGACGAGAAAGTTCCTCGGTGTTGATTTTATCGCCCGACTTTTTTACCAAATCCATCATATTCAGCGCGATTACAACAGGAATTCCAAGTTCCACGAGTTGCGTCGTAAGATACAAGTTTCTTTCGAGATTCGTAGCGTCAACTATATTCAAAATTACGTCAGGTCGCTCACCAACCAAATAATTTCGCGCAACAACTTCTTCGAGCGTGTATGGCGAAAGCGAATAGATTCCTGGCAAGTCAGTTACGACTACTCCGTCATGTTTTTTGAGTTTGCCTTCTTTTTTTTCTACAGTAACTCCAGGCCAGTTTCCAACAAACTGATTCGAGCCTGTAAGCGCATTAAAAAGCGTGGTTTTTCCTGCATTCGGATTTCCTGCAAGTGCAATACGAATATTTTCTGACATTATTTTTTTATTCTCCTATAATTTTAGTCATGCTGACTTTATCTCACCATTTTGGTTGCTGAACGAAGTCAAAGCATAGATTCCGACTCGAATTCGGAAGGACAGTTTTTCCTATTCCACCTCAATTATTTCTGAATCAGCCTTGCGAAGAGAAAGCTCATAACCGCGAACAGTAACCTCAATCGGGTCACCGAGAGGAGCCACTTTTCGCACATAAATCTCAACACCTTTTGTAACGCCCATATCCATAATGCGGCGTTTTACAGCACCTTCACCGTGAATTTTCACAACTTTGACAGTCTCGCCAATCTTTGATTCACGCAATGTTTTCATTTATTTTGTACCTCCATATTATTTTTCAAACCATTATGTGACGCGCCATATCCTCATTAATGGCAACACGGCTTTCTTTTACTTTTACGATTACGTTTCCTGCAAGAGAATTTATGACCGTAACGGTCCCTCCTACCACAAATCCGAGATTTTCCAAATGCCTTTTGACATCTGCATTTCCTCCGATTTTTCTTATAATTTGGTCTTCCCCAATCTTCGAAAATACCAACGGAATCAAACCCAACTCCTTGTAAATAATAGATAAACAACTTTTATTAGCTATATTTAACTTTTATTATTTTCGGGAACTATTCTATATTTTATTCTAACTTTTGTTAATATCCGCTTACAAAAAAACAATGAAAATTTAAAAAAAAGACACGGAAGAAGATAAGAATCAACTTTCCGTGCCTAAAATCTTTATTCAAGAAAATTATAAAAAATTACATGCAAGTGTATCCGCCATCAACCGGCAAGTTTACGCCAGTAACATAGCTTGAAGCCGGACTTGCAAGGAAAATTGCAGCGCTGTCAAGTTCCCCTTCATTGCCGTATCTCTCCATAGGAATCATCGTGCGCGCATTCTGCTGGAAGAAATCTGAATCCAACGTTTCTTTTGTAAGCGGAGTGTAGAAATATCCAGGACAAATGGAATTTACAGTGATTTTATATTTTCCCCATTCAGCAGCAAGCGCACGCGTAAGATTTACTACACCGCCCTTCGCAGCATGATACGGCGCAGACCCCGCGATTTTATTTCCGACAAGACCATACATTGACGCAATGTTGATAACTCTTCCGTATTTTGCAGGAATCATTGCCTTTTTTGCAACTGCCCGTGCAACCTTGAACGTTCCTGCAAGATCAACGTTCATCTCGCCGTTGAACTGCTCGTCGGTAATGTCTTCTGCAGGAGCAACCGCACCAGTTCCAGCATTGTTTATAAGAATGTCAATTCTTCCGAACTTTGCCATAACTTCATCAACAGCGGCATTTACACGCTCTGTATCTGTAATGTCGCACTGAACAGCAAGAGTCTCAACTCCATAATCTTTTGTGATTTCAGCTGCAACGGCATCAATTTTTTCTTTTCGTCGGGCCAGCGCAACAATTTTCGCCCCCTGACTTGCAAGGGCTTTTGCCATTTGAACGCCAAGACCTGTAGAACAGCCAGTTACCAAAGCTACCTGGCCTTTCAAATCAAAATAATTTTTGTTCATAAAATTCCCCCTGGAAGTTTTAAATATAAATTCAATATATCATATAGTCTAAATAAAGAAAAGAAGTTAGCATATTCTAACAATAAAAATACAGGCAGACAAAAAAAAGGCTTGAACCAATTTTTGGCTCAAGCCTTTACATCTCCTAGCAGAATTGAACTGCTGTTGTCGGGATGAAAACCCGATGTCCTAACCACTAGACGAAGGAGACATTCACAACCTCTCGTTAGAAGGTGAGATTTATATTATAGAACAAACAAATTATTGTCAATAAAAAATTGAAAAAAAACTAATTTTTTTTATTTTTTTCAATTCAAAATCGCTTTTTACTGAAAAGCCATGTTCAGCCCCTTGCACACAAAGCTCAATATTTTCTTCTATAATACATTCATCAACAGAAATATTTTTTACAAACAAACAAGAAAACTCTCCACATTTTCAACAAGAGTTTTTTTTCGTTGATTTTCTGTTACTTAAAATCAAGCGTATAAAAAAGTGCTACAAAATTTAGGTAACACTTTTTCAACGAAAATAAATTTTATTCATCTTTTAAGCGGGTTAATCGGAAATGTCAACGTCAGCCGCAATTTCAAACTGATAATCAGGGAATTTTTCTTTGAGAGCAGCTTTTAGAATTTTTAGCCCCTCCCCCGCCTCAATAGAAAAACTAAAAACTACATCAAAACGCATTGATTTTTGTTCCTGGTCAATAAAAAATCCGTGCATCTGCAAAGCCCAGTCATGCGAAAGAACGATTTTTTGGACATCATTTCTGATTGACGCACAAAAATCATTTTTTGTGTTATAGGAATAAACTCCCACGCCAGTAAGAATCACACCCGTTTCCCTATAAACCTTCGCCTCTATTTTTCGGGTAAGAACGTCAACCTCGCTTACAGTCATAGAATCTGGAAGCTCAATGTGAACCGAGGCATAATTTTTGTCAGGTCCGTAATTATTCAAAATCAAATCAAAAGCACCGCGCACGCCCTCTTCCGAGGCAATCAATTTTTTGATTTTCAGAACAGTCGCTTTGTCCGCACGCCGTCCCAAAATATCATCCAGCGTTTCAATCATCATCTCAAAACCAGACTTAATGATAAAAACCGAAATCAAAACGCCAACGTACGATTCAAGCGAAATTGAAGCGAATTTATAAACCAACGCAGAGGCAAGAACAGAAGCCGAAAGAATCGCGTCAAAAAGAGCGTCCGCGCCAGAAGCGACGAGCGCACCCGAAGAAGTTTTCTTTCCCCGGGATTTTACAAAAAGTCCAAGAAAGATTTTTACAAAAACTGCGGCGGCAATTATGATTAGTGATGAAACTGAATATGAGGCAGTTTCAGGATGTATGATTTTTTTTACAGATTCAACCGCGCTCGTAATTCCCGCATAAAGCACGATTGCAGAAACAATCATCGCGCTAAGATATTCGATTCGGCCATATCCCAAAGGATGTTTTTTATCAGGAGCCTTTGAAGAAAGTTTTGTTCCGATTATAGTCACGAGCGAAGAAAGCGCATCAGAAAAATTATTCACCGCATCAAGAATCACCGCAATTGAATTAGAAAAAAATCCGACCGCGGCTTTAAAACCTGCCAAAAAGACATTCATGGCAATACCAACCAAACTAGTTTGGATAATAATTTTATCTCGCATTTCTGCCGGGATTTTTACGTTTTCGTCCTGAGTCATATCACACCTCATTGCAAACATATCAAAAATGATATATTTATATCACTTTTGATATAAATATAAACTTCAAAAGCTTTACCGCCCAAAAACATTATAATCATACTGAACAGATTTTTAAATTGTCCTCATTCGGATTTCAGTAACATCGAAATCTATCACAACCAAAGCAGATAGGTTATAATGCATTCATGAAAATAACACCGACACTCGAAGAATGCAAATCAATTCTTGATGACGCAGTAACAAAAATCCATGCGATAGCCGTAAGTAAAAATCCTGAAAACCTAAAAGAAAATCTTCTTCAAATCGCAAACTCGATTTCAGACGTTGCCTACAAAATCGACTCGGCTTCAAACATGGCATATATTGGACAAAAATTCGGCGGCCAATCAAAAAGTGCAGCAAAAGTTTCGGCAGTCCGGGAGAACGGAAAAAAAGGCGGACGTCCAAGCAAAAAATCTATCATAAATATAGAAGAAATTAAAAATGATGACGGAAGTCCAAGCTGCAAAATCGATTTTTCCGACGGTAGCCAAAAAATCATAAACGGTGACAAAAATGATGCCGAAAGAATTTTTCCGTCGAGCCGATATAAAAGAGTTTTTGAGAACACCCCAAAATTTGAGTAACACTTTTTCAACGTAAAGTGTGCCTAAACTCCGCCTCCAAAAACATAAAGTAACAGTTTTTCAACGGTAGACAGAATAACAATTCGGCTAAAAAAACTTCAAAATCATCGATTTTATTCTGTCTACCAATAAAGGTCTCAAAAACCTAAAAAAAATTCAAAAATTGCCCAGAATCGATGCAAAACGACTTCCCCGACATACATCATGGCAAAAAATTAGAAAATCGCTTAAAATCGATTTTCTATATATCATTATATCATTTTACACATATTGATATATATATATCTAATTAAACATCATATTTGATATAATTTACGATATAATTTATGATATATTGATATTATATTTTACATCATTTTCAATATCAAAATATCTTTATATCATTATGGAAAAATGTTCAAATCCTAAAATTAAAAAATGACATTTTTTTCAAAAAGGAGAAAACTATGAGAAAATCTTTCGTTTTTCTTAATCGAAAAGGCGGAACCGGAAAAACTTCTATAAGTGTTTCTTGCGCCATTGAACTTGCAAAAAAAGGTCACAAAACTTTGTTGATAGACTGTGACCCACAGGGAAATTCTTCAGCTTGGCTTGCAAAGGATTTTAAATATGAAATCGCAGACGTTCTTAACAAAAAGGTGAGTGTAGAAGACTGCATCACTCCGTCAATCACAGAAAATCTTTTTGTAATGCCAACTTTCGCAATCAACGGAAGCTTGCAGGGCTATGCCTCAAACACGCGAAATTACTACGCCTTCGTTGACGAAATCTTTCCGAAACTGAATGACTTTGAATTCGTAATTTTTGACACGTCGCCGGCCTTCGGTGATTTTGTAAAAGGGAATCGCAAACAGTGCGAGCGTAATCATCCCTGTACTAAAACTTGACCAGTTCTCGGCAGACGGATTCCAGACACTCATCGAAAATCTTATGACAACCACAAAAGACATTCGATGCGACGACCTTCTCGAAAAAATCTCGTTCGTCATTTTGAACCAGCAGGACAAACGAATGAAATTTCAGTCTCTCTTCGCAGAGAATTTCATGAAGAATTTTGACGACACTCAGTTCCTTACGGTACCGACCGATACGGCATTCGTAAAAGCTCAAATTCTAAAAAAGAGCGTACAGGACATGCCGCCTAGAAAAGAAACCCAAGATTCTTTAAATATCATTATTCAGGAAATGACTAAATGAAAGCACCATTAAATTTTAATACCGGCGCAACAAAAAAAGACCCTTTAGCAGACGCAATCAGCGGAAACTTCAAGCGTGAAGAAACGAGTCAACCTGCGGCAGCCGTGGAAACGCCAAAAAAAGTTTCTGCAACTTCCGCCCAGACAACGCAAAATTCAAAAGAGCTTCCAAAAGACAACGTAAAGGACACAAAAGAACGATTCATCATTACGATGGCAAAAGGTGAACGAGCATTGTTCAAATCTTTCTGCGCTCTAAAGCAAGTTTCGATGAACCACTTTGTTATCTGCGCGATGGATTATTTTAAAGAAGAAGTGGAAAACGGCAATGTTGTACTAACGCCTCACGGCTACAAGCGGCAGAGCAACTAAGGCGGATTTTTATGAGTACAGAAAACACACTGTTCCCAGAACTTATGGAACAGCACGAGGAAGTAAAACCAAGATTCCGGGGTTATCTTGCAAGCCCGTTTATTGCGGCGGCACTTCCGCTCAAAGACGTTAATAAACCTGTTTTTGAGCGAAAATACAACAATATCATCCTTCGTCTCACAAGCGACTCAAAAGTTCCTTTTGGGCGGTATGGAAGGCTTTTGCTTTCGATTCTGACGACTCACGCAGTAATCGAAAAAAATTCCAAGAATGACGGACCTGTAACTTTGACGTACAGAACACTCCAGGAACTTCTTGATGAATTGCAGCTTCCAAAGCAGCGCGGAAAAGATATAAAAGAGCAGCTAGAATGTTTTGCCGGAGCATCGTTCGTCTTTAAGGAAAAGCGAACTAAAGTGACTCAAAAACTTTTGTTCAAAGATTTTTATGAGGACGGCGAAAAAATGGACGGTGAAGTGACTGCAACTCAGTTCACTACGGGAATCGTACCTTTTTTTGAGTCAATGCAATACATTGATTTGAAGGAAAAGGGCCGTGACCGAAAGAGCGTTGGAATTACAATAATTCTTTCTGAAAAATTCAGGCAGCTTTCTCAAGTCCATTCAGTACCAATTGATTACACCGCTTACAAAGAAATTAGCAGCGCAGTCGGAAAGGATTTGTATGCTTGGTTCGTTTACAAAAACAATTCGCTTACCGATGAACCTGTTTTTATTCAGCGAAGTGCATTGGTGAATCAGTTTTTGCCACTAAAAGAAAACAATTATGAGTCAGAAGAGCGAGTTAATTGGAACACAATAAAAGAACAAATAAATCTTATAAAAAAGAAGTATTATCAGAATCTTAATGTTTCAATTGCCCAGGACAATTCTGGAATTACAATTTCAAAGTCTGAGCCTGTAATTTTGGAGAATGATACAAGATATGTTCTTGTAACTTCAACACTCTAAATTCAAAAGTCTGAAACAAGTGAGTAACAGAAAGACAACGTTTATCATCATTTGTTTCGGACTTACTATTTGGTTTTAAAAACTATTTGAATTCTATTTGTTTATATAGAAGAAAGTAAGAAAAGTGTTACTTAGTCGTTGAGAAAATGTGACGCTATATTTTGAGAACTATGTAAGTCCTTATAGAATAAGGAAATATAATTATCCACGTTGTTGTTTTTTTGTTACCTAAAATCGATGTTTTCCACAAAAAATTGTTGACAAGCGTTGTAAAAATGTGACTTTGTGAAAAAACGTTGCAATCTTGTTACCAAAAATAAGAATCGTTGAATAAATGTTACTTAGTTTTCCACAGAATTTCAAGAAAACTTGCACAACGAAAGATTTGTGCTTTATCGGAAGAATTTTTGGATAGATTTAGATAATTTTTAGAATTTTGAATATTTTTGCTTAAGTGAGTAACAGATTTTCAACGCGCGTCAGTTTTTGAATAGAAAAAATCAAATTGCGTTGAAAATCTGTTACTTAAAATTAAAGTTCTCGAATCAGAGTGTAAACGCAGTCACCGGCTTTTTCGATTTTACGAACCAAATCAATGTAGGCAAGCTCCGCTTTTACGTCAGAACCACTTTCTATGCGCTTTCTCGAAGCTTTTTTGAGGCTTTTCTTGTTTTTGTTGATTTTGCTTTCAAAGTCTTTGCCGTGATCTTTTTGGCTTTCGCTAATTCCCGTTGCGTAATAAATGCAGACTTGTTCAAAGAAAAGTTTTACGCTGGCAAAATATTCAGAAACCTCGGTGAGTCGCATCGCAGAATCTTTTTGAGAAGCTTTTGAGAGATATTTTGTAAGATTGTGCATGATGGCATCACATTCGTCGCTCAAGTTTTCGAGCGTGTCTGTTATGGCTATAAGATTTGAGAATTTCTTGCGTTCTTCGGAAGTTGCGTTCGGAAGATTGTAAACTTTTTGAAGAAAGTTTGTGATTGATTCATTCATTTCATCTATATAATTTTCCGAGGCTTTTATTTTGTCCACGACTTCCAGTGTTTTTTCGCCGGCATTGTCTTGCGAAGCAAAAGGAATGCTTATCATGTCCATCATTTCCATTACGCGCACGCTCATTTTTGAAATCTCCTTCTGAATCTGGAAGGTGTAAATTTCTGCGTTTGCGCGATTTGATGGCAAAATGGCTGGAAGCGTGTAGTGTGCGTCCGCTTCTTTTTCCGAATCTTTTATTATTTTTTTTGTTAAGACTTGCAATCTGGTTAACGAACGGAAGAAAAATCAGCGTTGCAAGGAAATTGAAAATCGTGTGCAGCATTGCAATGTGCGTCGTGATGGCAGTTTCTGGCGTGCCTGGAACGATTGAGTCAACGAGGGCCAAAAACGGTTTAAAGAAGCACAGGATAATAAACGTGCCTGCCGTGTTGAATCCAACATGGACAAGGGCGGTGCGTTTTGCGTTTGTAGAGGCCCCTATTGCGGACATTACGGCATCAATCGTTGAGCCGATGTTGCTTCCGAGCACGAGCGAGGCGGACAGTTCCCAGCTAAGCGAGCCGTTTGCCGCCATTGTGAGTACGATTGCCGTAGTTGCGGATGATGAATGGATTAATGCGGTTATGAAAGCACCGATTAATACGCCAACAAAAAGTCCAAAAGTTTTTAGTGATGAAAGATTTTTTAGAATTTCTGCGGAAGAAGGATTTAACGAAAGTGAAGCTTTTAGAAGGTCGAGTCCCATAAAAAGGAGGGCAAAGCCCATAAAACAATCTGCAAAGTTATGAATTTTCAGTCGCTTGAATTTTTTTATTAGATATCCGATTCCAAAAATCGGGATTGCGGCGGCAGAAATCGAGAACGAAAATCCAAAGAAGGACACAATCCACGCTGTTACCGTGGTTCCGATATTCGCGCCGAAAATTACGCCTATCGCCTGATTAAGTGTAAGAATTTCCGCGTTTACGAAACTTACTACCATTACAGTTGTTGCACCAGAAGACTGGACGATTGCAGTAATGCCGATTCCGGTAAGAAGTGCCGTAAAACGGTTTCCTGCGATTTTTCCGAGAAGCCGCTGGAGTTCTTTTCCCGCACCTTTTTGAATTCCGTCGGAAAGCATACTCATTCCGAAGAGGAGTAGACAGAGTGCTCCTATAAAGCCCAGCGTCTGTGCCAAAATGTTAAAAATCATATTTTCTCCAATTGATTGTGCTTTTTACAGCTTTACGGTGATTTTTTCTGCAAGCTACACTGTAGAGTTTTTTCCAATTTGATTCTATTATATTACATGGGAAATCAGCAAATTTTTTGAGAGGTTTTTATGATTGATTTACATTGCCATTTGGACGGTGCCATTACAAAGGATATTGCGAAAAAACTTGCGTCGATGCAGGACATTGATGTTTCAAATTATACTGACGAAGAATTTGATAATCTGATTTCGCTTGACGGTGACTGTTCTGATTTAAACGAATTTTTGCGTTGTTTTGAATTCCCGCTTTCGCTCTTGCAGACAAAAGAATCGATTTCTGCGGCCGTAAAGCTTGTTCAGGAACACATGAAAAAACAGGGAATTTTGTATCTTGAGTTAAGGTTTGCCCCTCAGCTCCATTGCCAGAAAGGTCTTTCGCAGGAAGACGTTGTTCTTGCGGCTTTGGATGGTCTTGAAAAAGATGATTTGCATACGAACTTGATTTTGTGTCTTATGCGAGGCGAGCGGACAAAAGCCCAAATCTCGCGTAACATGGAAACTATAGAACTTGCCGAAAAATATCTCGTCGCGGACGAGGGAATTGTGGCTGTTGATTTGGCTGGCGACGAATTCCCGTATCCGACAGAAATGTTTGCAGAGGAAATGAAAAAAATCCGTGGATTCAATATTCCTATGACTGTTCATGCTGGGGAAGCTGGCAGTGCCGAAAACGTGCGTTTTGCGGTCGAAAACGGCATAAAGAGGATTGGTCACGGGGTGCGCATTGCGGATTATCCTTCAATCGTCGATTTGGTCGTTAAGAACGGTGTTACGCTTGAAGTTTGTCCTACCAGCAACAGGCAGACTCGTGCCGTAAAAAATATGGACGAGTATCCGATAAAAAAATTTCTGGAAGCTGGCGTAAAAGTCACCCTGAATACGGATGACCCTGCGATTTGCAGAACTGATTTGCAAAATGAGCTAAAATACGTCAAGGAAAAGTTTGGGATAAATGAAGATGATGAAAAGCGAATGCTTTTGAATTCTGTGGATGCGGCTTTTACAACGGCCGAATTCAAGGCAGAGCTTAGAGAAAAAATAAAAATTCTAAGAGGTTAAAATTTATATGGATTTTATGAAGCAGGCGATTGGCGAAGCCTATGACGGAATCAAAAATAAGGAAGGTGGTCCGTTTGGCTCGGTGGTCGTCAAAGATGGCGTTGTAGTCGGCAGGGGACATAACAGAGTTCTTCTGAATAAAGACCCGACTTGCCACGGCGAAATGGAAGCTATCCGTGACGCATGTAAAAATCTTGGCACGCATGATTTGTCGGGCTGTGAGCTTTACACCACTGCGGAACCTTGTCCTATGTGTCTTGGCGGAATCCTTTGGTCAAACATAAATCATGTTTATTATGGCTGTAATCAGCGTGATACAGATTCGATTGGCTTTAGGGACGAAAAATTCTATGATTTCTTTCATGGCAAGACAGACATTCTGAAGCAAGAAGAATACGGAAGGGAAGACTGTCTCAAGCTTTTTAAAGATTATTCTGATTCCAATGCAGTAAGATATTAAAAAATTGTCTGACGGGCATTCGAAAATGTGAGTTTTCAGGTGCCCTAATTAAATAAGGCTTTTTATGGAGGATAAAATGACAAAACAAGAAATCGGAAAAATGATTGACCACACAAATTTGAATGCGTGTGCGACAAAAAAGGACATTCAGAAACTTTGTGACGAGGCTAAAAAATATTCATTTGCATCCGTTTGTGTAAATCCGTCTTATGTAAGCTTTGCTTACGAGCAGCTCAAAGACAGCGACGTTAAAGTTTGCACCGTAATCGGATTCCCGTTGGGTGCTGACACAATTGACAACAAGGCTGCCAGTGCCGCTGTTGCGGTTGATGAAGGAGCCGACGAAATTGATATGGTCGTAAATCTTGGGCTTGTAAAAGATGGCGAATGGGACGATGTGTTTGAGGATATTTATGCTGTTGTTGAGGCTTCGCGCGAAACTGCCGCTGCTGACAAACAGAACCCTGACCGCGAAGTTATAATAAAGGTAATCCTTGAGACTTGCTATCTTAATGACGAAGAAATCGTAAAATGCTGCGAGTGTGCAGAAAAGGCTGGTGCGGATTTTGTTAAAACTTCAACAGGATTTGCAATTCTTAAAGACAAGGACGGAAAACTTCTCCCGAACGGAGCTACAGAGCATGCCGTAGCCCTTATGCGCAAAACTGTTGGTGACAGACTTGGCGTAAAGGCGAGCGGTGGCGTTAGAAGCTATGATGAAGCCGTAAAGATGGTTGAAGCTGGTGCGTCAAGAATCGGAACTTCATCTGGAGTGTCAATTGTAGCATAACTTGTTCAGAAACACTGTTATGTTCTGAATGCATTAAATCAGCACATTTTAAAAAAGTGGTGTATAATATCTAGGGTATCTCTAAAAATTTAAAAGTTTTTTGAGATGCCTCTAGTGTCTTAATTCACAACAAATACTCTGGAGGATTCTTATGACTATTAACAACACTTTTTCGATGTTTGTTGATGACCCTTATGGCGAAGCTGATCAATATTGCTTTAATCTGAGAAATTGTATGTACATGGCAAGAAACACGCCAATGTGCCTGCGATTTATTTTTGGAACTCACAATCTTGTTATGCATTTTAAAACTCTCGACGCAGTTTCAAAATATTATGATTTGTTCACTGAATATTTTGAGAAAAAAATTGAATCCATAGAGATTGATGATGCAGACGTTGAGAACTGTGAGATTGAAGTAAAAGAATAAAATTTTTCTATAAAAAAAGCCGTAGCCCAAACTGAGCTACGGCAATCGGAGAGAGTTTTTCTGCTTTTTACAAGCTAGAAGGATAATACTGCCAAACTAATTTTTTTTCAAATTAAAAATTTGTTTTTACATTTATTTCTAAGAAATTCCCTTATTTTTTATCACATTTATTTTTATTTTCCCCATTTTTAAGAAAGAAAAAATTTTGTCTATCAGTGAAAGTTATGATATCATAGTGATAGATATACTATCAATTGTAAGTAAAAAAGTAGGGGGTTCTTATGAAAAAAAAGTGCAAGACCGTTCTTTTTTTGGTCGACTTTGTATTTTTTGTTTTTTTTTGGTATGCACGAACGGTTCTGTTTCTGACGGCAGGATAAGTCTTTCAAGCGGATGGGAGTATGCGCTCAGCGAGGATGATGCCAGTTCTGGAAACTTTAAGGTTCTCGACGATTCTTATTTATTGAATTTTATGCCGCTTGTTGAAAACGGTCGCGGATTTATTTGGCTAAAAAAAACTTTTGAGTTAAACGAAAAACTGTGCGATGAAACGCTGGCAATTTATTTGGGCCGCATAACGCTTGTGGACGAAACGTTTTTGAATGGCAATTTTATCGGCGGGGAAGGGCGCTTTCCTCCTGAAGAATTCAGTGCATGGAACTCTGCAAGATATTACCGCATGCCAAAAAGTTTGCTAAAAAATGGCGAGAATGTTTTGCTCGTAAAAATTTGGGTTGACGGCGAAGGTTCTATCGTTTCGAATCCTTTTATAGGAATTGATGCAGATGCGAAAAATGCCGCGGACAGAGAAAATTTTTGGAACAGCAGGCTGAATCTTTTGTTCGCGTTCCTTATGCTGATTATCGCTGGCTATCATTTTATGATTTGGATAAAAAGCCGGGCCGAGACAGAAAATCTTACTTTTGCGCTCATAAATTTGCTTTCGGTATTTTATCTTTCAGTTTTCTTTTATTCGGATTTGCCTTTTTGTCTTGGCAATTTTATGTCGTTCCTTACATTTCAGAAAGTTTTTTCGAGCGGATTGCCGTTTGTTTTTCCGTTCCTGATTGCACTTTTTATAAAAACTTTCTTGAAAGAAAAACAGACTCGCTGGATTTTTTATGTTCGGCTTGCGTTTTTAGTGCTTCCGATTGTGCTTGTAATGCTTTCGCCATCTTATCTCGTTTTGCGCTCAATGCGCTGGATTCAGATTTTCTTGGTTCCGCCGTTGTTTTACATAATTTTTGTTTTGGTCCGTGCGATGGCAAAGGGAAAAAACGATGCAAAAATCCTTCTTTTGGGATTTTCTCCGCTCGTTGGTTTTGTTCTCCTGGATTTGCTGATTCATGAAGTTTTTGCGGTTTATGATTTTCCGTATCTTTCGTCGTCGGGCTGGCAGGTCGTTATTGTCGTTTTTCTTTTTATAATGGCGAACCGGTTCGTAAATTCAAAGCAGCAAGTAGAGGATTTGAATAAAAATCTTGAAAGCAAGGTTGAAAAACGCACGGCAAGTTTAAAAGAGGCCAATGACAAGCTTTCTGTTATGAATTCAGCTCTTGAAGAAAAAAACGTGCTTCTTGCGGAGGCCCAGAAAAAATCTGAGCGGGATATGAGACTTGCAGTTTCGGTTCAAAAAAGTTTTTACAGCGGAATGATTCCTAAATTTAAGGACTGGGATGTGGCGTATATTTTTCAGCCGGCTGCCGGAGTTTCCGGTGATTTGTACGACTTTTTTTACGAAGGCAATGTTTTGGAAGTTGTTGGGCTTTTTGATGTTTCTGGGCACGGAATCGCGTCCGGGCTTGTTACGATGCTTGCAAAGGCTGTGATTGACAGAAAATTCAGAGATGGGCGTAGTAAGCCTTTTAGTCAGGTTTTTTCGGAGATTAACAGTCAGCTTATCGCGGAAAAAGGCGACATTGAAAATTATCTTACCGGCGTTCTTATGCGCATGGAGGGGAACAAAGTCAAGTTCATAAATGCAGGTCATCCTGCGGTGTACTTTAGGAACGCCCGAACCGGAAAAGTTGCTCCTATTGCCTTAAAAGGCGGGGAGGGGAGCAGCGGAATCATAGGGATTGACGGGCTTAACCCTGAGTTCAAGACTATTAATTTTAACATGCAAAAAGATGATTGCATTCTTTTGTACACGGATTGTCTTAACGAGTCCAGAAACGTTCAGGGCGATGACTATGGTTTTGAGCGGATTCAGCGGGCATTTGCTCTTTCTCCGATTAAAGATTCAAAATTGATTCTTGAATATATAATCAAGGATTTTAAGAAATTCCTTGGAGGGACCGAAGTAAAAGACGACCTTACTGCCATAGTTCTGCGCTTTAAGGGAAACGGGGAATCAGTCAAAACGAACTAATTACGTGAAAAATCGAATTTTGTGTACAGACTCATGCGGTTCGTAAATTGAACCGGGTTTGAGTCGTGATTATAAAAGTCCTTTTCCCATAATAGTTCGTCTTGCACTCCGAGCTTAAAGTTTTTTGCGAGCCTTTTTTCGTATCGAAGTTTTGCGTTAAGCATGAAATTTTTCGTCCATTCGGCAGAAGTAATTTGTGATTCTTCGAGTACGAAAAGTGTGCTTGCCGAAGTGTCGAGATAAAAATCACCGAGTTTTGGATGTTCAAATGAAAGTCCGAATTTTGAAAGCAGACCGTAGCCAAAGTTGTACTTTCGGGATGGGCTTACCCATGACCGGTTCTGGGAATATTTGTAAAAGAGCGGGTACAGGCTCCGAGTTCCTAGCAGAATACCGTCAAAAGTGGTGTAGAAAGTTAATCTTTTGTCGCTTTCAGAAAAAGGAGTTTCTTGCTGATATTTAAATCCCACTCCGAGATTTGAAAAGCATTTGTCTTCGGAATAAGAAGCTTCGTAAAGCAAATTGATTCCGTAAGTTCCTTTGCTGAGTTCAAAATAAGTCGGGTTTGAATGCAAATATCCGTCAACCAAAAAACTGATTTCATAGTCCAGTTCTGACATCAAATTTGCGTTAAAATCAACAGTGAATAAATCGTATGGTTCAACGGTTTTGTGTGCGTAAGGTTTTCCGTATTGAATATGCACTGACGTTCCGCCCAAAAAATTTTTTGAATCGGCTGAAGGTGTTGAGTCATCGTAATTCATGTTAAAAAATTCTGCGCCGCCATGAAAAATAAAATCTATTTCCTGCGTCTGACCGCTGACTGTTGGCAACTCGTCATAAAAAATTCTCGAAAGTGCGTCAATAGGGCTTATAATCCAAGCGATTGGGCTGCAAACCTGCATTGCGTCAAGGTAAAGCCTGTGAAAAACTTCTCCAAAAATTGAGCCGCAAAACGGGGTAGTGAGTATGTCGTTTTTTGATGGAGCGTCAATTTCGCCGAATTCTTCCCATAAAAGCGAGCCGATTCCTGCTACTAAAAATGAGTGCCAGAAATCAAGACCGTTTGCACGGCCGGCGGTAAAGTACATTGAGCCTTGGTACGGGTGCCCGAATTGGTTCGTAGGAAAATCGTCAATGTCCCACCACCAGTCACCAGTCAAATTTGCGTAAAACGAGGCAGGGCCTACGATTGCGTATTCTTTTCCTAAAACGAAGCGGTCCATTTGGTTCACAAAAACATTTTGCAAAAAAACGACACCTGTTGTTATTGCTACGTTACGGACGTTAGCTTTTGCTTTTTCAAAGAAATATTCATTTTCGGTGCTTTCTGATGCCCCTTCTGCAGGAGAAAGTTTTTCTTCTTTTGATTCAAATTCTGTTTCTTCGGATTTGATTTCTTGCCCGTAAATACTGAATAAAAAAAGGGATAAAGCTATAAAGGATATAATCTTACGCATTAAAAAAATAAACTCCGATAGAAATGCGTATATTTTAGGCTAATAAATATTAGCTGTCAACCGCAAGAAAATCCGTGCAATTTTGTGCTATTTAAAGATGAAAATTAGATTATTTTGCTATTGGAATCGATAACATTCATGCCTTTGGCTGTGAATTCCTGAATAAAATCTTCTGCTTGCTGCTCAAAAGGTTTTAATGTTGAAGTGCAATCTCTGAGAAGCGTTATTTTTCTTGGCGAAATATAAATGAACAAATCTCTGAGCGTATTTGCGACGCAGTGCGAAAGCGCTTCGCCTGCAACGTAAATGGTATCCGCTTGTTTGAGCTTGTCGATGAGCGTAAAATTTGTTCTTGTTGAGACATCGGACGGGTCTGGAACTTCGGCCCGAATTGCGCTGTAATGTTCTGTGAGCGGATTTTTTGACTTTACGACATAATCAACCATATTTCCTGGGCGAAAGCGTTCCCAGTCATTTAAAGACTGCCACAGGGCATCATAAACACTGAATCCGGATGTGCCTAAAATACAATGAGGCGGCCAAATTCTGAGCTGATATTTCCCCTGATTTTCGAGTGCAATCAGATATTCTTCGACGCGCGGGCGCAACGCCAAAACTGATGGGGTGTATTTTCCTTCGGCGAAGTCTGCATAAGAAATGGTGGTGTACAAAGGAACGTCATTTCCGTTTGCATCTTTCCAAAAACATGGATGGGCAATATGAAAAAAGGGATGGCAATCCAATGTGACATGAACATCATCTATTTTTGAAATATTGTTTTTTACAAAATTAGATAATCTGTCTAAATCTTTGTCAGCATCTTTTATATAAAGTGCACCGCCTGGAGAACAAAAATCATTTTGTGGGTCAATCAGAAGTAAAGATACGCTCATCGCTAATATTTTATAGTTATCGTGTTATTTTTCAATAGTTTTTTTTGTAATAAATTAAGATAAATTAAGGATTTTTTTATAACTATCTAAAATTTAGATTTTTGCTCGTTTTTGATTAGAGATTCCAAGAGGATAAATTTTTAAATTGTCATGCCGAATCGTAGAGTCGAAAGGAGTTTGGCATGACAGAATTTTTTTACAGAAGTCCGATTAAAATTCCTAAGATAATAATCGTTGCACAGAAAAGTCGGTAGGCTGTGTCTTTTTCCTTAAAAATAAAATGACCGCCCAAAATAGTCACTAGGCAACCGCTTTGTTTTATGAGCGTCATAACTGTAATGCGACTTTCTGGAATTCCGTTCGCAATAAAAAGGGCTTTGTCACCGATGATGAACATTATTGCCAAAAGCCAAATCCATTTGTTTTTCCAGACCGAAAGACCGATTTTTGTGCGGGTAAAAAGAACGTAAAGGGCATAATAGCCCATCATAAACAATGTGTACCAAAATTGCAGCTGGGAACTTGTGATGTCCCGCATCAGAACTTTGTCCATGTATCCAGAAATTGCGTTCAGAAGGCAGGATGCGAGCGCAAGAATTACGTAAATCGTTCCAATCGATTCTGTTTGCGGATGAGCGATTTCTGAATTTTTTGAATCAGTTGAATCATCTGAATCTTTTTTATCAATCTTATTTTTATGGAAGATTTTATCAAAAAACGGCAATCTGAATTTTAGAAGAAGCAGACCTGCACAAACTGTTGCAAGTCCCGCAAATTGGGTAAGATTTAACGTTTCGCCGAGAAGAAAAAGTCCGAACGCGGTAGCAAAAAGGACTCGCGAGAGGTCAAGGATTCCAAAAACGCTTACAGGCAGCTTTTTTAATGAATGAAAACTGCAAATCCATGCGAGAAAAACTGCGAGCGATTTTAAGGCGATATAAAAGTAAAATCTTGATTCAAGACCAGTTGCTTTTGGTGCCTGCGGAAGCACAAAAACAAAAGAAAGAGCGGTATAGGCAACAAGGACTTCCATGACGGTATTTTTTATCATGGCTTTTTTCTTTGCGATTTCGCGGAAGCCTTTTAAAAGTCCGTATGCCAAAACAAGTAAAATCCAAAGCATGATAGAGAGTTTGATGTTTTCTTTGCAAAATTGCAAGATTTTGATTTTAAAGTTTATTTTACTTAAAACATCCTTTATAATTATGGAATGAAAAAAAAGTTTTTCTTGATTGCTATTTTTTTATTTTCATTTTCTATGGCTTTTGCGCAGGCAAATTTTTTTTGATAATTATATTTGTCGTATGTGGAGTTCCTTTGGAGGACTTACAGGAACAACTGCAACTGACATAGTGCAGACGAATGATGGTTATTTGAATATTGGCACTTATGAAGGTCTTGTCCGTTTTGACGGAATTGATTTTAAGACAATAAAAGGCCGGCATGACAATGATTTAAAATTTTCTTCCGTGCGTGCAATTCTTGAGGATTCCAAAAAGAATTTGTGGCTCGGCTCAAATGACGAAGGTCTTCAAAAAATCAGTCCGGACGGAAATAAAGTTTATACTATGCAGAACGGGCTTCCGAACAATTCCGTGCGTGCGCTTGCCGAAGACCGGGACGGAAACATTTGGATTGGCACTGCTTCTGGAATTGTTTATCTTAGCCCAAAAGGTCAGCTCTTTACGCCTCAGTTTGAATCTGGAACGGTTTCAAAAGGAATTATTGCCTCAAAGCTTTATTGCGACACTGGCGGACGGATTTGGCTTATTACTGCGAGCGAAAAGGGCCTTTTTGTTTTTAGAGACGGAATCTTTCACACGTTGCCAGAACTCGAAAAATTCGGAAATTATTTTGTGACCGCAATCGCGCAAGATTTGCAGGGAAATTTTTGGATTGGACTCGGAAATGACGGTATTCTTCGCATGCGAAATGGCAATGTTCAGCAAGTTCATACAGGAACTATTCTCGATAGGGTTCCAACTTCTTCAATTTACTCGGCTCCAGATGGAACGATTTGGTTTGGTACGGAGCGTGGGCTTGCCGTGCAGTCCAACGGAAATTTTTACGAATACAACGGTAACGATTTAGGAACGTCGAACATAAATAAGATTACTGCTGACCGCGAAGGAAATATTTGGCTTGCTACAGACCGATTCGGAGTTGGCAAGTTGAATCACGGAAAATTCAAGGTAAAAAAATTTGGAATTACTGCAAATGCAATTGCCGAGGATTTGGACGGGCGAATTTGGGTGGGAACGGACACTGGCGTTCGCTGTTTTGACGATTACACTGAAATTTTTAACGGACTTACGGAGTTTACGCTGGGTGTGAGAATTCGGCATATTGGAGTTACACATGACGGAAAAATTCTTGTGAGTTGTTATACGAAACCAGGTCAGCTTAGGTATGACACTAAAACAGGCGGTGTGGAAAGCTGGACGATGGATAACGGTCTTTCTGGAAACAAAGTTCGTGTTGCAATCGAAACGTCGCCTGGCGAGCTGTATGTTGGAACAACGACAGGACTTAGCGTTATCAACAAAGCTGGCGAAGTTAAGAATTTTAAGCAAATTGACGGTCTTGAAAACGAATACATAATGTGTCTTTTTAAGGATTCGAACGATATAGTTTGGATTGGAACCGATGGCGGCGGAATCTATCTGATGAAAAATCAGACTATAATCTCGCACGTCACTTCGGATGACGGTCTTAGCGGAAACGTAATCTTTAAGATTTTTCAGGATAAGGACGGAATGTATTGGATTTGTACGGGCGGCGGAGTTACTGTTTGCCCGCCGTTTGATTCTGTGCACGAACGGCCGTCGGGATTTTCTAGCATAAATTCAGACAACGGAATCGGAACGGACAGCGTTTTTCAGTTGATTCCAGACGGAGCCGGAACGGTTTGGTTCGTGAGCAATTACGGAATTTCTTCTGCAAAATTTGAAGACGTAAAAGAAACGCTTGTAGGAAATCGGGAAAATATTGACGTTCAGTTCTACGGACGAAACGACGGTCTTGATTCGGACGGCCCAACTTCTACGGCTCTTTCGACTCTCGACAGGCACAACCGAATTTGGTTCCCGATGGTTGACGGCGTTGCGATTTACGACCCTGTAAAACTTAGTGAAAATGCTGTTACGCCGCTTGTTCATATTGAGTCTGTAAAAATTGACAATATTGAATACAACAAACTGGACGAGCCGATTGTCCTAAAACCTGGAACGAAGCGTGTTGACATAAAATACACTGGTTTGAGCTACGATGCTCCTGAAAGAATCCAATTCATTCACAATCTTACGAATTTTGAGGATGAATACAGCGAGCCGAGTAAAGGGCGTATAGTTTCGTACACGAACATTAAACCCGGAAAGCATACTTTTTTGGTAAAAGCAATCAATGCGAACGGAGTTGAAAGCGAAGAGGCTTCGGCGGTGCTTTTTGTGCAAAAGCCTCATTTTTATCAAATGCCGTTGTTCTGGATTGCCTGCGGAATCTTTATTCTCGGAACGACGATTTTTATTGTTTACATGAAACAGCGTGCGATGTACCTCGAAAACATGCGACTTGAAAGCATGGTAAAATTGCGAACTTCTGAACTTAACGAAGAAAAAAATAAGTCGGACAGACTTTTGCGTTCAATTTTGCCAGACAAAATCGCTGATGAACTTAGGGACGATGTTCATTCGATTGGTGAAGCTTTTGAAGACGTGACTTTGCTTTTCTCTGACATAGTTGGCTTTACCAACACTTCTAGCCAGCATTCGGCGTCTGAGATTGTTGATGCCCTTAACGATTTGTTCAGCCGATTTGACGAGCGTGCGAGCCGTTCAGGCGTAGAAAAAATCAAAACGATTGGAGACGCGTACATGGCGGCTTGCGGACTTCCAGCGCCTAACAAAGACCATGCCAAAATTATGGTGGAATTTGCAAAAGGAATGTATGAGGATTTGGCGAATTACAACGCGACAAGCAAAATCAAATTCAACATCAGAATTGGTTTGAACTGCGGTCCTGTGACTGCGGGTGTAATCGGAAAGACGAAATTCATTTATGATGTTTGGGGCGACACCGTTAACACTGCAAGCCGAATGGAATCTGCCTGCACTCCTGGCGGAATCCGTGTTACGAAAGCTGTGCACGACCACTTGAAAGATTCTGGAATAACTTTTACAGAATCAATTTTGTGCAACATAAAAGGCAAAGGCGAAATGACGACTTATGAAATTGTCTGGAACAAAGGTCAGGCATAAAGGGAATTTCAGAAAACTGTCAGAGTTTTTCTACGAGTTTTAAGAGAATTGGAGGACAAAATATATGAGAAAATCCGTAAGAATCAGTCTTGGATTTACGGCAGCTGTTTTTTGTGCTTTTTTTATTGGCTGCAAAGAAAAAAGTTCAGAGGATAAAACGGTACGAGTCGGACTTTTGCATTCTTTTACTGGTACGATGGCAATAAGTGAGACTTCTGTTTACGATTCGGAACTTTTGGCAATAAAAGAAATTAATGAAGCTGGTGGCGTACTCGGAAAGCAGATTGAAGTCGTAAAAGAGGATGGGGCAAGTAAAGCCCAGATTTTTGCGGAAAAGGCTCGAAAACTTTTGCAGGAAGATAAAGTTGCAACCGTGTTTGGTTGTTGGACCAGCGATTCGAGAAAGGCTGTAAAGCCGATTTTTGAGGAACTTTTCGGGCTTTTGTGGTATCCCGTTCAGTATGAAGGAATGGAAGCAAGCCCTAACATCATGTATATGGGAGCTGCCCCGAATCAGCAGATAATTCCGGCGGTTGAATATTGCGCACAAAACATCGGAACGAATATGTTTTTGATTGGAAGTGACTATGTTTTTCCGCACAGTGCAAACCGAATAATCAAAGCCCAGCTTGCAGAGATTGGAGGAGTTTGTTTGGGCGAGGAATACACTCCGATGGGCCACTCTGATTATTCGTCGATTGTAAGAAAAATAAAAAAACTGAATCCTGATGTCATTTTGAATTCGCTGAACGGAGACTCAAATTTGGCTTTTTTTGAGGAACTTACAAAAAACGGAATTACGAGCGAAGTGATTCCTGTTATGAGTTTTTCGATTTCAGAGGAAGAAATTGCTAAGATGAATTTGAAGAATCTTGAAGGTCATCTTGTTTCTTGGAATTATTTTGAAACTACTGAGAGTCCCCAGAACAAAAAATTTGTTTCTGCTTATAAGGCGGCTTATGGCAACGAACGTATGACTGGCGATCCTGTTGAGGCTGGGTATAACGCTGTTTATCTGTGGGCTGAAGCTTGCAAAAAAGCTGGTACTTTTGATGTTGAATCGGTGCGAATGGCGGCGAAAGGACTTAGCTTTGAGGCTCCGGAAGGAACCGTTACGATTGACGGCGGAAATCAGCATCTTTACAAACGGGTTAGAATTGGAAAAATCAATGAAGACGGCCTTATTCATGAAATTTGGGCAACGCCTTCGGCAATCAAGCCTGATCCATATTTGAGCACTTATCCGTGGGCGCGAGGACTTTAAAAAGGAAACTTCTAAAAACTTCAGTTTTTCGAGACACCCAAAATCTTTTTTTAATGTGATAAAGTCACATACAAGTCGTGTGGCTTGGGGTATTTTATATGTACAGATGGGGTGCAAAAATTACCTGTTCGAAAACTTTAAGGGACCGCTAAAAACTTCATTTTTTAGAGATGCCCTTTAGCTTTCCGGGCAGGTTTGCTGCATTCTTGAACGAGGTACTATGAAATCAAAAAAAATTGCTCATGTTGAAGAGAGTCGGTGCGTTGCCTGCGGCGCGTGCGCGAATGTTTGTCCGCGCGGGGCGATTGGCGTTGTGCAAGGTTGTTTTGCCCGCGTAAACACTGATTTGTGTGTCGGTTGTGGTTTATGTGCCAGAACGTGTCCTGTTGGATGCATTTCGGTTTTGAACAGGGAGGGCGAAAATGGCTAAAGCTAAAAAGTGGTACAATTATCTTTGGATTTGGTCAATTTTATATTTTGCCCTTGGATTTTTTAACATTCTTTTTGCATGGCTCGGAATGATAGACTTTTTGCTCCCGCTGATTTTTGCGATTTTTGGCGGAAACAAATGGTTCTGCAACAACATGTGCGGTCGTGGCCAGCTTTTTAATCTTCTTGGAAATTCGCTAAAACTTTCGCGCAACAAAACTACTCCGCGTGCAATAAGTTCAAAATGGTTCCGATACGGATTTTTGATTTTTTTCTTGACGATGTTCGGAACTATGGTTTTTCAGACGTATTTGGTTGCAAGCGGTGCTGAAAATTTGAGGCAAGCCGTAAAACTTTTTTGGTCGTTCAAAGTGCCGTGGAAATGGGCTTACAATCCGGCTTTTTTGGGCGAGGGGCTTGCATGGATTGCTCAGTTCAGTTACGGTTTTTACAGTCTTATGCTCACGTCAACTTTGATAGGCTTGATTGTAATGGCGTTGTACAAACCTCGTTCTTGGTGCACTTTCTGCCCGATGGGAACGATGACACAGGGAATCTGCAAATTAAAGTACAATGAAAATAAAAATACAAAAGAGGTTTAAAAATGACAGTAGAAGAAAGAGCTGAAAACGCTGCGCAATTAAAACTTTCCGGAGCGTGCAATTGTTGTCAGGCAGTTACACGTGCATTTGCAGATACAGTCGGTGTTGATGAAGAAACTTTGATGAAAATGTCGGCGGGCTTTGCCGTAGGAATGGGGTGCATGGAAGCTACTTGCGGTTCTCTTATTGGTGCCGGAATGATTGCAGGTTTGCGTACCGACGGAAAAGGCACGCCTCGCTATACCCGCGAAATACTTGCTAAGTTTAAGGAAATGTGCGGAGCCGTAGCCTGCAAAGATTTAAAGGGAATTACAACCGGAAAAGTTCTTTGCGAATGCCACGACTGTGTAAAAAATGCCGTTCTTGCAACGGAACAGGTATTTTCTGCAAGCAACAATTAGCTTTCAATAAAAAATGCGGTGGTTGATCTTGTCGAAACCACCGCAGATAGTTTTATTGTTTATTCTGGTTCGGACTTTTTAAACGGTCATTCTACTTTAGTTTCTTGAGAAAATCAAACCGAAAACTTTTCTTACGATTGGACCTGCGAACAAAAGTTGCCAGAATGTTGCCATCGGGTAGTTTTTTGCAGTTGTCTCTAGCCAGATTGAAATCATTTCTGTCTGGAATCCGCCTTTAAAAAGCAAAGTTGCGGCAAAACTCATAAGCGGGCACATAAACCAGATTGAGCAAATTGAAATTCCGAGGATGATAAAAATCGGATTGTCCTTTTGTGGATTAAAAATTTTGAACGTGATTTTTTTTGCAATGTGACCGACAAGCACAAAATCAAGAATGAATGCTATTGGTCCCATGATTACGAGTTCACGAAATGCCTTTAAGAATACGCTGTTTGTTAAAGCGCCTTCTGCAAGCGCAATATTGTAGCAAATCATGGCATAGACCATTACAAATACCATCATAATGGTAAAGACGATTTCCTGAAATAATGATTTTGGCATCATTAGCTCCTTAAAAAAAAGTGAAATTGAAAAATTGGAAATTGATTTTACTACGCAGATTTGCGTATGAGCATATAGATGTGACTATAAGATGGGCAATTCCGAATTGAGTGCAACTATTCTACAGAATTATAAAATTTAATGTAAGTAAATTTTTCTAATTTTTTTGTAAAAAATGCTAGAAAAAAATCTTCAAAAACTCCATACTAGAGACCTTTTTGCAAGAAAAAACGGTTATTTACGCTTATTTGTGATTTTTGAGTATAACTAATTTTAATATGCTCAGTTATATTATGGTGAACTCAGCTCGGAGTTTACGATACCATTTTGGAGATGAATTATGAAAAAAATATTTGGATTGGCATCGGTTTTTGCAATTACGTTCGGATTCGGATTTTATGGTTGTGCATCAAATTCAAGTCAAACTGACACTTTAAAAAATCTTTCTGATGAAAAAACAAACGAATCTTTTGCTTTTCATAACGAAATAGAAATCCTTGAAGCCGGAACGGACGGTTCTGCCGGAAAAAATGCACGTTACGTTTATTTTGGCGACTGGCCCCAGACAATCAAAAAAAATGACGTAAAAATCGATGAGTCAAAAAAAATAAAAAGTCGGCTCGCTCACTTACTATCTTGGAAGCGATAAAAATTATTACGTTAAACGCCTTGAAGAAGGCTATTCTCCAGAAGTAAAATATTCCAACGGTGAAGTTCCTGCCGCGGATTTCGAAAAGAAAGAGAGCTTTTTTAAGGTTGAACCGATAAAATGGCGGATTTTGACCATGAACTACAATAATTCAGGGAACGTACTTTTGCTTGCGGAGAATATTATTGCGGCGGGCATACCGTATTTTGAATATGATGATGATGACAAAACTCGTTCAATCGACGGTGAGGAAAAAATCCTTCAGAATAATTATAAATACAGTCAGATTCGGGCGTTCTTGAATGGCCTTGATTATTTTGACGAGCAGAACAAAAAATCTTCTGTGTACACGAACATGGGATTTTTGCAGTCTGCATTTACAAAAAAAGCTCTTTCAAAAATTGCGGATAGTTTGATAGACAACAGCGTGACGAGTGCTGTTGATTCTTTTGTCTTGTTGGATTCAAATCCTGAATTTGCCTGTGAGAATACGACGGACAAAGTTTTTCTTTTGAGCGAAAAAGAAGTTACTGACGAGAATTTTGGCTTTGATTCCTACGAAATATACGGTGAAGCAAACAGCCGAATCCGCAAGGCAACAGATTTTGCAAAATCTAGCAGTGCCTATGAAAATTGCGATGAAGAAGCAAAATTAGGCGGCTGGTGGTGGCTTCGCTCTCCGGCTTACGTTGCGACTGATGCCCGAAATATTTCAGATGACGGGGACGCAGCACTTGCCGCAGGCGCATATTCTGGAGAAGTTGGCATTGTGCCGGCGATTTGTGTTCCTGCAAAGTATTTTGAATAAAGCAAACTAATTATTTAAAATTCAATTTACTGACGGCGACAGTCTTCGTGCTTTTTGTAATATTCTTCTTTGTTTGCGTACATGGCTTTGTCGGCACGCGCAAAAATTTCTTTGTAAGAGTTTTCGGTGTTGCTGTCGGAGCTTGTCGCACCTTTTGAGATTGCAAGCTCAACTGTGTAGTTTTCATTTTCTTTGTTGAATTTTTCAAGGTTTTTGTCGAATGTTGCGAATTGTTTTGCAATTGTTGCGTCAGAAACCTTTTCATCGATTACAACAAATTCGTCGCCGCCGGTACGGTAAATGCAATCTTCCGGGAATACGCTTCGGATTATTCCCGCCGCGTCTTTTATGAGCATGTCACCGTATTCGTGACCGAGCGTGTCGTTCATTTTTTTTAGCCCGTTAACATCAAAAACATAAACCGTAAAATCAGAAAGTTTTTCGCGCATACGCTGTTCAAGCATTTTTACTTTGTCGATGTAGGCAGATTTGTTCTTGCATCCGGTCATTCTGTCCGAATAGGCTTGTGCGTTTATGTAATCTATGTATTCTTTTAATTCGATTGCGATTTTCTGAATCGAATTGGAGAGTTTTCCGATTTCGTTGTTTGAATGAAAAGTAATCGTTGTGTTCAGCTCTCCCCGTGCGATTCTTGAAGCTTCTTCCGTTAGCGTAAGTAGCGGTTCGACAATTTTTGAAATCAAAATGTTCGAGAGAACGAGTGCGCTAATTAAAATCAGGACGAGAAGATAAACCATTCTGGTTGTCATCTGTGTTTGCAATTTTAAAAGTTCCATTTCTGGTACCGAAATTGCAAGAATCATGCCGGAACTGAGTCTGTCAAGAATCAGTCGCTGGTGAACTCCTTTCCAGTCGTATTTGTAGTTTTTGCCAGTGCCTATGTATTCATCTGAAAAATATGGCGTTAAATCCGTAAGGTTTGTGAACAGATTGAATTGGGATTTTACGAGCCTGCCTCCGGGAATATCCTTATGATAGAAAAGGGTTTTTCCGTCATCGCTGATTAAAAAGCCAAAACTTGCATCAAGGCCGATATTGTCGATTACAAGACGGAGTTCCGCCATGCTCATATCAAGTCCCACAACGCCGACAAACATGTGGTCTATAAAAATCGGAATCGTGTACGAGATCGTGTCTACGGCATGTTCGATATTATGATTTTGGTGAGGAGCTGACCATTTTGGCTTGCCTGCGCTCTTTGCTTCGTAAAACCAAGCTGCATGCCCGACATCATCTTTTTTGTATTGTTTTATGTCAAAATTTATGTTCAAAAGCCAGGTTTTATGCACGTATTTTGAGTCCGGCGATACTCCTGCCTGCATAAAATAAACGGAGTTCGCCTCTGGATATTTTTCTGGGTCTAGGACAAAATAAATTGTTTTTGCATATTTATGCATGGAATTTGAGTATTTTATGAATTCCGAAAGTTTGTTCATAAATGAATTTGCATACTGAACATCAGTTTTTGCGAGATTTGCATCAAATTCTTTTTTTATGAATTCTTCAAGCGTGTACGCGGTTTCTTCGATTGTGGAAAAACGGATATTCAAATCAGTCTACTTTTTTTTCTGAAAGATAATTCAATGCCTGACCTGCATGAAATTCTATGGACTGGTGCAGATAATAAAATCCGACGAATGTAGCTAATGTAAAAACTCCCAAAATTCCGCCGAGGAACAGAAGTCTGAAATTTGATTTCAAAGATTTCATGTTTTTCTAAATCTAGTCCTTTTTTACACCGTTTCCGCCCATTTCTTTTACAAGATAGCAATATTGAGCGGCTCTGTAATAATTTTTTTTGATTGTATCTGAAAGCCGAATTTCTGTAAGTCCGACTGAAACGGTTACGAGACCGTCTCTTTCAACGTCTTTTACAAATTGTCGGCAGACTGCGTACGAACTTTCAAGTGGAAGTTCAAACAAAACAAGAAATTCGTCCCCGCCCCAGCGAAGAACCATTCCACGCTCGTTGAGTAGGCTGAGCATGTTGCTCACGACTGAAACGATGATTTCGTCTCCGTTCATCGTATCGTTTGCCTCTTTAAAAAAGTCGATGTCGAATACTGCAAGATAGCGGTAGCGTGTCGTGTTGAATACACCTCGTTCCCCGAACATGTCCTTAAAGAAATTCCTGTTCGGAAGTCCTGTAAGCGGGTCTTTTTGTGCGGCGCTCGCATAGAAGACTGGTTTCTTTGCCTGGAATTGCTTGCGTGCGTAATGCAACGTGCAAAGGCTTGCGGCAAGGAGAACGATTATCAAAATGTAAAAAAGGTGACTTGGGAATTCGGTTTGCGGATGAGTTCCGGTCAGAATAAAATACCAACCGAAATCTTCAATATATTTTGTTACCGCAAAATTCATCAAAGACAAATTGATGTGCCGGAATTCGGCCGATGGGGTTGAAGGAAGCAGATAGGCGAGCGATGCGGTTTCTATGTCGTTGTAATTGCTGGTTAGCTCTACAAGGCCTTCAGTTTTTGTAAAGCAGATTTTAACATTGAAAGTTCTTTCATATTCTCTTATGCGGTTGATTACGTTGGTTACGTATAACGAGGGACTTGCGACTCCCAGTAATTTACCTTGGAAATCGCGGAGGGCGACATTTAGATACATAGTCGATTTTTCTGGAGCTGTTGCGTGCCTGTAAACTCCGATAAAAAAGTTCGCGTTGCTGTCCGAGAAGTTTGCGTACCAAATGTCATGCGGATTTTTGTACGGGTCAACGATTTTGTGCATTTCGTCGTCGCGATAGTAGCGGCGCGTCTTGTTTGAGATAAAAGTTACCTGCGCATAGCCGAGTCCGTCTTTTAGGCGTGAGAGATAAGGCTTTATTGCCGCTTCGTCGGCTTTTAAGTCATCGGATTCTTGTTCGAGGAAGTTGTACAGGAATTCATCATTTGCCATTGTTTTAGAAACTGTGACTGGGTTTTGTAGCTCTGCAAAAAGTTCGTTGTAGATTTTATCTGCAAGAAGTGTCTCGACTAATTCCTGTTTTTTGTGTTGATTTTTTGTAAAAAAATAATGGATTATGCATATCAAGAGTGAAAATACGATGAGGATAATGCTTGCCACATGTGTGATTGATTTTTTCATAAAAATCCTACAATTTTTTTACTTTTGCGAGACTCGAATAATTTGGATTTTGAGTCTCTTTGAATTTTTTTGTAAATAATATTATAGATTGATTATTTATTTTAAGACAAGTTTTTTTTAAGACGCTTTTAGGTTGATTTTGAGATTAACGGTGTTAAAGTCGGAATTTTTGTATTTTTATGCAAATTTTCAAGTTACCGATGTCTTTTTGCACTCAAAAGATATTCCCTATCCGTCTTTTTAACTTTATTATAGAAAGAACTATTATTAATTTTATAGAGGAGATGAATATGAAAAAGGTTCTTGTCTGCAAGGAAAAAGACGAACGCGAGACACGTGTTGCCTTGATTCCTGATGACGCGAAGAAACTTACCTCGATGGGCTTTGAAATAAAAGTCGTTTCGGGTGCAGGTGTGAAAAGTGGTTTTAGCGATGAAGCCTACAAAAAGGCTGGAGCTACAATTGTTTCAAAAGAAGAAGATGCTTATGCTGATTCAGAAATCATCGTGCGCATTATGAAACCTGAGTCGATTGACGGTATAAAAGAAGGCACGCTTCATTTGAGCTACCTTGATCCGTTCAATGAAAAAGAGCTTTTGAACAAATTTGCTTCGCAGGGCTTGCAGGCAGTTTCTTTGGAAATGATTCCTCGAACAACCCTCGCTCAGAAGATGGACGTTCAGTCATCTCAGACTTCTCTTGCGGGTTACGTTGCAGTTGTAAATGCGGCTGCAAAACTCCCAAAAATCCTTCCTATGATGGTTACTCCGGCTGGTACAATTAATCCGGCTCGTGTTTTTATTATTGGTGTTGGCGTTGCCGGTCTTCAGGCAATCGCTACTGCAAAACGTTTGGGCGCACGCGTTGACGCATTCGATACTCGCCCGGTCGTTGAAGAGCAGGTTAAATCGCTCGGTGCTTCATTCGTTAAAATCGACC
>NZ_JPUF01000028.1 GCF_014737315.1 Treponema zioleckii
AAGTTGCTCGCGGCGCGCGAGCGACAAAACTGCACCCACGAAACGCGGCCTCGCTTGCCGCCGCGTTTCGTGAACATCTGCAAGTGCCCCCACCAAAGCAACAGTTTTTCTTCGAAAAACTGTTGGGGAGCGGTAAAACCGATTTAAAAGATTTCAAGTTAACCTTACCGCTCCCGTTACCGCTCCCTTTTGTGCCTTCGCCAGAGGATAATGCAGATTCCAGCGAAGGCTATGACGATTGCGGCAAAAATCGGTAGGACTTTTGGGGTGGAAAGTAGCATTGTTTTTAGGGTCGCATCTTCTTGCACTTCGGCGGCAAAAATGTTGTAAAGTCCGACGGGCAGTGTCATAAAGCCAAAAATCGTGAAAAGGACGAAGGCGATAAGTTTTAAGAATCCGTCTGGCGCTTTACTTTTTAAGAAATAGCCCAGGAGAAGGCCTAGCATGTCGGCGGCGAAAAGTCCGATGGAACATGCGCACCAGACAATTATGGCTTTTTCAAATCCGTTGTCCATCGCAAAGTTTATGGCAGTGAGCTGGGTTTTGTCTCCGAGTTCAGCAACAAAAAACGTGCAGAAAATGGCAAGCGGGGCGAATCTGAATTTGCTGCTTTGTGCGTTTTCTTCTTCATCGTCTTCTGAAAGAAGAGTTGTTGCGGCAAAAAATAAAAAGGCCCCTGCGGCAAGGAATTTAATGAGCCAAAGAGGAATGAATTTGCTTACAACGCCGCCTGCGAGAACTGCGAGCGCGTTAAGGATTGCAATGGCAACGACCGTTCCAAGAATGATGTCTCTCAGTTTGTATTTTGACGTGAGCGCTAACAGCATTAGCTGGGTTTTGTCGCCCATTTCCATTATGAAGGTTGTAAAAAGAATTGTAAAAAAAAGAACCATGCTAGACATAATTTAATCACCTTTAATCAAATGTATTTATATAGAAGAAAAGTTTAATTTTTGGACGATTGCGTCTTATATAAAATTGAAAAATCTGTACTTTTCTGTATTTTACAAGAAAACTGATTATATTGCTTTGTACTTTGTTGTTAAAGGCTAAAAAAGATTAGTTTAAAATAACTGAATTATGCAATTTTCAGTTATTTTAAACTAAAATAGGGGAACCTCTAAATTTTTAGAAGTAACTTTGAAAATGCGATGTTTTAAGTCCTGCTATTTTAAGAACTTAAAACTTGCAGGCAACTCAAAAAACATCCAAATTTTAAGTTTTTCGAGATGCCCATATTGTAAAAAACAGATGAAAAGTCCACCGAGATTTTTCTAAAAGTCCGAATGCCGAGTTTTCTGCCGTGCTGAACTCCTAAGATTCTGCAGCAGTTGTTGTGTTGTGTGGGAAGTTCTAAACTGGGGGGGCGGAATGACGGGTTTTGTAAAAAGCCAAAATTATATCTAAAAAAATGTTAAAAAAACTATGAATTTTAAGAGGATTTAAGAAAACTACCGAAAATTAATGATAAGATAGTTAAATTATCCAAAATCTCTAAAAATCTCTTCGAGAAAACGATAAAAAAAAATGAATGGAGTCGAGTATGCGAAACTTGGTTAAGTTTGTTATGGTTCCACTTCTATTCCTTTCAGTTGTTTCTTCCGCTTTTGCGAAACGTGACATTACGGAGCGCGAAGTTGAGAACATGGACAGCTGGCAGGAAAATTTTGATATTAATCAAAAGAAGCCTGGAAAATATAACATTGTAATTACTGCTGAGGATAAAGGTGGCAACACCGCTATTGGAGGACCGTTCAATATTTACATCGATCCTGATTCTGACTATCCGATTGCAGGTATTACAAATCCTGTGGACGATATGCGCGTTCCAGGCAATCTGAACATTGTTGGTACGTGTGTTGATGATGATGGTGTCTCAAAAGTAATATTAATTCTTGATGGAGACCGCGAGAATCCTCAGACGGCTTCAGGACGGGAATTCTGGTCTTATTACCTTGATACGAACAAACTTGATGAGGGACCGCACACTATCGAAGTGTACGGAATTGATATAAACGGACTTTCTTCTGAGAGCAAGCCTAAAAAAATCGCAAAAGTAACTTGGAATCTTGACCGACGACAGCCTGTGACTCAGGTTACGAATTATGAGCCTGGTGAGTTGGTTTCTGGAAAAGTCAACTTGAAGGGAACTGTTTACGACGGAAACGGCATAAAGACTCTGGCATACTCGCTTGACGGCGGAGAAAATTATACCGAAACAAAAATCTCAAAAGAAAAGAATGGGGACAAATATCTTTTTGATCTTCCTGTTGATACAAGAAAATTCAATGACGGACCGTCTGTCGTTTGGTTCAAGGCCACTGACAAAATGGGTTCGCAGAGCGTTTATTCATTCTTGTACTTTATTGACAATACGCCTCCTGACGTAAAAATCGTTTCGCCGGTCGAGGGCGAGGTCTGCAACGGAAAATTCGGAATTGCGGGATACGCAAAAGATACGATTGGCCTAGAGACTTTGAGTTGGACTTTTGGCGAAACATCTGGTTCTTTTGAGCTGATTCCTGGAAATCCTTATTGGTTCACGGAAGTTGACACCCGAAATTCCACCGCAAAATCTTGCGACTTTGTTATTACTGCGACTGACACTGTTGGAAACGTCGTTACAAAAAAACTTACGATTCCGTTGAATCAGGAAAATGACAAACCTGTCGTTGCCATTGAGTATCCTGCTGCTGACGAGCTTGTTTGTGGGGACGCAGGTTCAATGTATATCCGCGGAATCGTGACTGATGACGATGGTCCGGCTTCGATTTCTTACAATCTTGACAATGACGAAGTTGCCGTTCTTGAAGCGCAGGGCGTTTTTTATGCTCGGCTTGCCGACGACAAGGATTTGGCTGCCGGTCCGCATACTGTAACGATTACGGCTACTGACATTCATGGCGTTGTGGGAAATCCTGTTACGGTGACTTTCGTTTCTAAGGGCAAAAAGCCGGAATTCAACGAGGGAACTCTCGAAAGCTCTGTTGGTTCTGTTCCTGCTTCTTACGGCGTGAACGTACATCCTGAATCAAATCCTGTTTTGAAGACTGTTGTTTCAAGTGCCTCAAACGTAGCTTCGGTTTCGTACAAAATTGAATGGGGACAGAGTGGCGTAAAAGATGGAAATGTTGAGCTTAAGGCTCCTCAAAAATCTGTTGACGTTTCTATTCCTCTTTCTGACGCACCGTGGGGACTTGTTCGAGTAACGGTTAAGGCTGTTGATATTTACGAGCGTGAGACTGAGCGAAAGTTCGTTCTTAACGTTGCCGATTTGACTCAGATTTCTGTAAAAGAGCCTGCCGTTGTTTTTGATGACAGCCGAATTGACTCTGACGGAAATATTACGAATGACAAGAATCATCCTGTTTCGGGATATTTTGTTGGCGGAAAAATCAAGTCTGCCACAATCGTTCCGGAAACTCCGTTCGCTTCTTTGGATTTCTCCGGAAATTTGATAACTCTCCGCGCGGGAAATGCAGAAGGACACTCCGCAAAAGTAAAAGTTCGCGTCGTTACTGAGCAGAACCTTTCTTACGAAAGCCGTGAGCTCCAGTTTCATTCTGACAGTCCGGCTCCTGTAGTCACTTTGGACACTGGCGACTATTTTGACATTGCTGTTGAAGGTGAAACTCCGGCTCCTGTGGCTGTTTCTTCGGAGGGCGAGGATGCTGCTCCGACTGAGGCAAAGCCTGTTTCTAGCGAGGAAAAGAAAATTCACATTGCCGGAAAAGTTTCTTCTACGGTTGACGTTCAGTCTGTTGGTTACAGAATTTTCTCTGCTAAAGTTATGACGCAGAATCTGAGTTATGTGACTGGAACTGAGCCTGTTCAGGCAACGCAGTGGGGCGATTTTGTTGAATTAAAACTTGTTCGCGGTGCGTTTGAATTTGATATTCCTGAAAATGAATTTGCGAACGGACTTTATGTAATCGAAATCATTGCTGACAATGGCAAGAAGGCTGCAAATTCTGTATTCGTTCGAAAAATGCCGGTTTTGACGGCTGTTGACGCTAAGGGCAAAACTTTGAGCGCAAAATCTCCTTCTGTGGTTTGGGCAGACGGCGTAGACGCTTATGCGCTTGGAATCTATCAGGGCGAGCTTGACAAAACTCACGAGCGATTTGCACGTGCCGACATGAAGAGCGGCGACAACGCGCTTTCGTTCTCGGTTGCAGATCCTGCAAATCCTGCAAAAATCAACGCTTCTTCAAAATACACTGCAAAAAAAGCTGGCGGTGCAAAGGTATTCATCTCAAAAATTGGCGAGTACGCTTATTCTAGCGGAATGAACGTAGTTCTTCCGTTCGGCGCGCAAAAAGTTGCTCCTGTAACGGCGACTGTGGCAATTGAGTCGGACTTCCCTGTTACTGACGTTTCTTACGTTATTAGCGGAGAAAAAGTTCCTGGCGGTGATGAAAAGCAGGAAGGAAAGGCGACTGTAGTTCCTGTGGGAGAAAAACTTTACGAGGCTCAGATTCCGCTCAACAATTTGCCTTCAAGAATCACTTCGATTAAGGTTACTGCAAAAGCTGGTTCTGCCGAGGCTTCTTACAGCGGTTTTGTTTCTGTTCTCCGAACCCGCGAGGCTGACTTAATCGACAACGCAAAGAAAGTTTACTGGATTCCGCAGGAAGATGTTGTTTTTGACAACACCCACGACACGTTCATCGTTGCTTCGGGCGCAAAATTCGCGGCTTACGCAAACGTGCTCGGTCCTGTAACTGCTTCTCTTGCACAGAACAATCCTGACTTGACGGTTAGCGTTGACGAAAATAACGGAAATTACGTTTATCTCGTTGCGAACAAAGACGGAACTTACAAAAATGTTTCGCTAAAAGTTCGCGACAGTCAGGGAATTGAATATACGACGACGGCTTTGAATCTTCTTGTTGATACGAATGCGCCTAAAGTTGAGATTCTTTCTCCAGAAAGCCAGCTTTGGGTTAAGAATGAAACTGACCTCGTTGTAAAAGCAACTGACGAAAACGGAATTGCAAAGGTTGAATATTCGCTCAACAAGGGCGAAAGCTGGACAGAAATTGCAGGAAAGTCAAATTCTGATGAATATTCTGCAAAACTTGCACTTTCTGAATTGCAGGACGGACTTGTTACTCTTAACGTTCGTGTAACCGACAATTCTGGAAAAATCAGCTTTAACCAGACTGCAATCCAAAAAGACACGACTCCTCCGGAGGTTCAGGTTATCGTTCCTGCCGCAGAGGATGTTATTAACGGTGAAAACACGATTGCATTCATCGTAAAGGATAACGGACTTCTTGCAAAAGCTGAGTACGTTCCTCCAAAAGCAGAAGCTCCGGCCCCGGCTCCGGCTGCTGGGCGTGGTAGAAACCGTGCTGCAGCTCCAGCCCCGGCTCCATCTCCAGCTCTGCCGCCAGTTGAGCTTACGCTTGCTCCGATGATTGTTACGAACATCGGAACCGCCGACAAGCAGATTGACGAGAAAATGTCGTTCAGATTTGCTGATGCAGTGGGCAACGTAACGGAAGTCACGAAGTTTGATTTTGTAATCGACAAACAGAGCGACCTTCCGATTGCGGAAGTTCACTTGCCGGCCGAGGACGCTGTTCTTACGCCGAACAATCCAGAACTTGAATTCTCAGGCGTTATTTTTGATGACGATGGATTCAAGAAAGATGAGAACGGCGTTGTTTACGCAGGTCCAAAAGTTTATTACAAATTTGATGATGGCGAATATCAGCTCAACAATCAGATTGGTTCAAGCTTCGCAATCAAAAAGAATATCTTTGAATTTACCGACAACGAGCACTCGATTACGGTTTATGCGGAAGATATTAACGGCGTAAAAGGTCCTGAGTTCGTTCGAAACTTCAAGATTTCTCTTGAAGAGCCAAAGACAAAGGACAATGTTACGGTAATCTCTCCAAAACAGGACGAGACCGTAAAGGACACAATCGTAGTCAACGGTGTTGCTACCGATAAAAACGGTATCCGTGCGATTTATGTTTCTGCCGACAACGGAAACACTTGGAACGAGGCAATCGGCGACTATGCTCACGAAAAGACTGAGTGCGCATGGACGTACGAGTTTGACACCCGCGTAATTGAGGACGGAACTCACGTTCTCTTCGTAAAGGTTGTTGACTGGTACGGAATCGAAGGTCTTTATTCAAGTTTGATAAACATTGATAACACAAAGCCTGTTTTGAATCTTACTTTGCCGCTCGATGATTCAACTTCTACCGGAAAGTTGTTCTTTGCGGGACAGACGACGGACAATATCGGTCTTAAAACGCTGTATATTACAATCCGAAGCCTTGAAGGCAAAGTTGTAAGTCAGAAACTTGCAAAGACGGACCTCGTGCCGGATTCAATCATCACGCAGGTAATTGATATTTCGTCCCTCGACGACGGATTCTACAACGTTGAGCTTACAGGTACGGACGCTGCCGAGAACATTACTCGCGTAAGCCGAAATATTTTCTTGAACAAGTCGGCTCCTGTCGCGAAGGTTGATTTGCTTTATCCGTTGAACGGTGAATTCGTTCAGGGTAACTTTAATATTTACGGTACTGCAAAGAGTGAGTCAAAAATCACTGCGCTCGATTTGTATGTTGACGGCGAAAAAGTGAGCGAGACTGAACTCAGCGAAAGCGGATACTTTAAGTTCAGAATCACGCCGGATGAAATGGTTGCCGGAAAGCACGACATTCAGGTTCAGGCTAGATTTGAAACTGCAAGCCCGATTTCTTCTAACAAGCAGTATCTTACATACAATCCTTACGGACCGTGGATTTCAATCGACAACTTTACTTACGGCGACTTTGCGTTCGACAGACCGTACATTCGGGGAACTTCTGGCTACAATATTGACCCGGCAGAAAAAGAGGCTGTTAAGGCAAAAGGTGCAAAGAAAGAGCTTGTTGACGCTTACGAGTCTAAGTACGTTACGAAGGTTGAGATTAGTTTTAACAACGGAAGAACGTTCCAGCAGATTTCTAAAAAGAAGAACTGGAAATTCCGTGTAGAGAATGAAGATATTGCCGAAGGCTACCACTTCCTTCTCGTGCGCGCAACGATGGCTAACGGCGAAGTTGCGGTAACACGCTGTATTGTTCAGGTTGATAGCACTAAGCCTACTATCAAGCTCATAAGCCCGGGTGCCGGAGGACGATACAACCAGACTCTTGAGTTCAGCGGTTTGACTTCTGACGACGTTGCGTTGAAGCGAGTTAACCTTGCCCTCCGAAAAGGCGACAAGGCAGCTTACGAGATTCCAGGATTCATTCAGGGATTGTACCTTGACGCAAGCTTCTGGGGCGCTTCGCTCTACAGTTTTGGTGCAGGTCTTTCGTTCTTTGATGACAACGTTAAGCTCCAGGCTCAGTTCGGTCAGTTCACCCAGAGCCAGCGAAACACGTTCTCAATGACAGACCAGCGATACGGTGGAAACATCTTCGGTATGAAGCTCCTTGCGAACGTTTACTACATGCCGTTCAGGTATTATTTTGGTCCTGACTGGGATTGGCTCAGCTTGAACGTGTCTGTTGGTGCAAACTTCAGCCACTTTAGCGAGTCTGGTTCTGGTTCTGACCAGATTTTGAGTGCGCTCCTCTGCCAGCTCGAATTCCCGCGCGTAACGCGAGACAAGAAGGCTAGCATGTTCAGAACGTTCTCAATGTACACGGAAGGCCAGTTCTGGTTCATTCCGTCGGACGTTGCAAGCGACAGCATCAAGACGCTCGTTCCTCAGATTTCTGTTGGATTAAGAGCATACGTCTTCTAGTAGGGCGAAGTTCGAGTTTTCTGCCATGCGAGGAATGCACAGTGCTGTCATGCTGAACTCGACCGCTTTCGTTTTCGCGGTCGCCTTGATTCAGCATCTACCTGTATTGTGCAGAGATTCCGAAACGAGTTCGGAATGACAGACTTTCAAGCGTGGAAATGATAAGTTTTGCAAGCGTGGAAATGACAAGTTTTGCAAGCGTGGAAATGACAAGTTTTCAAGCGGTCAAATGACCGAAAATCCCGCGGGGGCTTTCCTCTGCGGGTATTTTTTTTGCCTTTTTTTTATCTGAATTTTTTAAAATAAAATATTGTTAAATGTCTAAAATCTCTATTTTTTTATGTCGATTTAAGATTAGTTTTTGTTTCCGTATATAGTATAAAAAGATGTTTTATAACGCGGATTTTTAAAACTGTATATTCTTTAATAATAGCTTTGAAACAATCTTAAGCATAATGATTCGTAATTATAGATAAAAAAGTAGGAGATTTTTGTTATGAAAAGTGGAAGCTTGTGGGAGAAGGTTCTTGCGATTTTTGCAGGAGCATTTTCGCTTTTTGTTGCTACGTCTTGTGATGTAGGTCTTGGTGAATCGGTTGATACGTCGGCACCGACGCTTGAAATTGCGTATCCTCCGATTGCGGCAACGATACGAGATTCGTTCGTGCTGTACGGAAAATGGACCGACGATAAAGGCGTTTCAAAAGTGTCTGTTTCGGTAATCGATACGGCCACAAAGGCGACGAAAACCACAAAAACTGCCACTGTAAACGCAAATGGCACTTGGCAAGTTTCGTTGAACGAATTCAATTTCGAGACAGGAAAATACGAACTTTTGGACGGAACGTATCAGGTGAGCGTTACGGCTTACGACGAGGCAAACCACTCTTCTGGCGAAACTTCCCGCACATTCGACATAGACAACACTCCTCCTGTGTTCATTATTTCAAAACCGGGCGTTAAAAATGACGGAAAAAAGGATGCCTCAAAATACGGCTCTCTTTTTACGATTGACGGAACTATTGCCGACGACCACACGATTGCGCTCATGGACGTAAAAATCTACGATGCGGATTCAAACGAACTTCTTTCTAGCGAAACCTACGACGGCGAGGCTCTTGAAGCATTCCGCACCGAAGAAATTCCGACTGCGGGCGGAACGAGCGTAACAATCGCTCAGTACGGAAACGGAACCCGCTATTCTCAGCTCCATCCTGAAGACAGTGGAACTAAGACGTACTATGCAGAAATTACTCTTACGGACAGCGCAAAAATCTATCAGAATCCTACTGGAAGCGAGAGAAGTGCACTTGAAACTAAAAACGATTCTCTCGGAAATGCGACTTCAAAACTCTATCTTTACGACGACGTTTACACTGCTTTGATGAGTTCAAAAAAAGGACTCGGACTCTCTGCCGCTGACCTTAAAAACGTTTTGAACGGAACTGTTTCGAACGAAGAAGCCCTTGAAATCCTTGCTGCAAAAACGACGGACACTTCTGCCGATACGGACAGCAAACTCCTTTTCTCTTTGAACCCAGAGTCAAACCCGACGTACACGGTTTCTGGCTACACATTCGGATTTGGGGAAAACGCTGTAGTTCAGTCTGCTTCGAGCGGAAACACTGTAAACGTTACTGTAAACTCCGGCCTTGACGGCGTAAAAGTTGACCCTTCAACCGTAAAAGTCTGGATTAAAAAATATGACTCAAAACCTACGGACGAAGCTGTAATAAAAGAAGATATACAAAAGCTTGCAAGCAAAGTCTCAGAACTTGAGGCAAATGCCAAAAATGATGATGAAAAAACAATTTCTGATGAAAATAAAGCTCTCGTTGCCGAAGAACTTGGCTGGTCTTGCTTCTTTGACTATTACGAATACAACGGTGAATCTGTTGATGTTGAAGCAATTGCAGTCACTTTGCCGAGTGACATAAAAATCAACAAGTATTATATTCTTGCCGTAACTGGTTACGATGTTGATGATGTTCCCTTCTCTCATAACACAGTTTATGGATTTGCCGGAAACGAAACTGGTATTGCTCCTACAATCGAATTTAACTCTCCTGAAAACGGCACATTCGTAAGTGCCAACACTGTTGTTTTTGAAGGAACTGCAAAAGTCAACAGTGATTCTATGACTGTGGCGAAACTTACAGCAACTATTACCGCTGCAAGTGGCTCAAATTCAAATCTTGCTTCGCAGGAAATTACGGTTGCTTACATAAATAACGCATGGAAGTGTGAGCCTGAAAACATGAGCGAAGCGTTCACATATAAGCCAGAAACTGGCGTATGGAACTTTACGCCTTCTAAGATTCCAGACTTTATTTCTAACACTAAAGATGCTACAAAATATACTTTGAGCGTTTACGGACAGTCTTCTTCTGGACACGATGTTACAATGAGCACTATGGTTCAGCTCGACACGACGGACCCGGAAGTAAAAATCACGACGATTACCCCGACCATAAGCGGAAGCGACGTAAGCGATGTTGTTAAAAAATCCGACGGATATGCGGCAGACAACGTTTACATCAACGGAACAATCCGAATCATGGGTTCCATTGTCGAGCAGAATTTGAAGGCTGTCACATACGACATTCTTGCGACTAGTGATTTGAATACGGACATTGCAGAAAAAGATGCTGACGGAAAATATAAGAATTCGATTCTCAGCCATCTGGAAGCTGCAACAAGAGGACGTGATGTATATTACGACGGACATCTTGAAACTTCGAACTCAATTGACATTAAATTTATGACTGCGAATGTAACGCAGGGCATGCTAGCTGCACATGTTATTGAGAAAGACCAGCCGATAAAAATCCGTGTAATTCTCACTGCGGAAGATGAAGTTGGAAACAAGGGCGAGTATTCTTCAAATACATACAACAACGGAAAAGACTTCTTGATTTATCAGGAAACTGACCGCCCGCAGATTACGCTCGGAAATGCGTTTGAAGAGGTTGATGCTGAATCGAAAATCAACGTTGACAAGAACCTTTTCCTTACGACGAGCAACAAACTTTCCGTAACGTTCAGTGACGATGACGGAGTGAATAGCTACAAGATTACGGTAAAGGATTCTGCCGGAAACGAGATTGATGATTATTCGCAGACTGTTACGCCGAACAAAGCGTTTACATCGGGAAGCAAGACTCTGACTTTGCCGAGCAAGGTCGGAGTATACAAAGTTCAGGTTGAGGCGACCGACGAAAATTATATCAAGACTGATTTGAATGCATCGGGTGCATACGGCATTGCAACGTCAAAAGAATTCTTCGTTGCAATCGACAACGGTGCGCCGACTGTTACTGCGGACAGTGTTGCCGCATATCTTTCTCCAAGCGATAAGATTTCCGGCTCAATTTCACCGAGTGCGAAGGGCTTTGAAAACGGAACTGAAATTTCGGCAACATTCTTGGATTCAGAACTCAACGCGCTTTCTCCTCAGCCGGCAACGCTCACGGCAACCAAGAGCGGAACTTCATGGTTGTTCCCGCTTTCTTCAATGCCGAAAGACAAGAGCGGAAGCTATACATTGAGAATCACCGCCACGGACAAATACGGCCAGACGGGAAGCACGACCGTAAAATTCGGAATGGACCCGATTGCGCCGACAATCGACGGAACGAATTTCAAAAACCAGACCGTAAAACTCGACGAGTCGAATTTCGTCACGCTCACAGCAAATGCAAGTGACGACGCGGCCGGAAGTGGAATCGCATCGTTCGGCTATTGCCTTTCTGAAAGCAATACTGTTCCGACTTCTTACGATTCGGCTGAATGGAAGAGTCTCAACCAGACGAACGACGGTTGGAACGTGACGTTCGACATTTCTCAGACGAAGAACGATGACGGAACTCTCTACGCGTTCCTCGCGGCGAAGGACAACGCTGGAAATACGACGATATTCAACAAATTTGCAAAATTTACGATTGACAAGGCTGTACCGACTTCAACCGTTAAAATTACAACTGACGGAAAAGTCCTGAACCAGTCGAAGACGGAACTTTCCGGAAGCGAAGCTGAATTCGGAAAAATCTACTACTCAAGCAAGACATTCACTCTCGGCGGAGAAATCATCGAGACGAATCTTGATGTTTCGGAAGAAAACAAGCCGAAGCTCACCGTCAAAAAAGACGGCGGCAGTGAAACCGCGCTCAGCTTTACGACAGGCGGAACTTCTGCGGGTGCTTGGACATACAAGATGCCAGCTGATTCTGCCGATGGCTCATACGAATACACGCTTACCGTGAAGGACAATGTTGGAAGCGAATTCTCAAAATCCGTCACGGTCAATCTCGACACAAAAGCTCCGACAGTTGACTTTACAAGCCCTGCCGACGGCGAGAGTTTTGAAAGCGCACCGAGCGCAAAAATCGCGTACTCGGACGACGGAGTTGGAATCGACACGTCAAAAATAACATACACGATTACAGACGCGTCTGGAAACGCTATTGCAAGCTCTGCCTACAGCGTTCTGAACGGAGGCGCGACGGGGGCCGTCACATTCAATTCGGCTTTCGACACTGAAGGTTCGTTCAAAATTTCTGCGAGCGTGGAAGACTACTTTGGAAACAAGACTACGACCGAGCCGCGCTCATTCTACTTTGACAAGGCAAAACCGTCTGTTTCGGAAAGCAAAGTTGGCTCAAGCGGAATCACGACGAACAGCGGATTTACATTGGGCGGAACTGTTTCCGATACGAACGGACTCAAGAGCCTTGTGATTTCGGACGGAAATGACAAAACTTGGAGTGTTTCCGTTTCTGGAAAAGAATCTAGCTGGACGAAGGATTTTGTTGTCGGTGAATCAAACAAAGCAAAAGAAAACTATCTTGCAGACGGAAGCTACTCGTTTGCGATTGTGGCGACCGACGTCGCGGGAAAAACGACGCAGATTTCTCGCTCAATCAAGATAGACACTGTGGCTCCGACATTCGGAAACGACTCTCCGTCGGATTCGAACACGACGAACGTAATTCCTCACGTTGCAACTTCTTCGGTTGATGTTGGCGGAACAGCTTGGTACAAGACGAACGACCTCAAGATTGCCGGAACTGCAAGCGACGGCGACGGAACTGGAATTTCCGAAGTGTATTTTGAAACAAGTGATGACGGAAATTCGTGGGGCGGAAAGACAGACCTTGCGGGAACAAAATCATGGAGCGGAACGGTTTCTGGCGTTGAGTCAGGAAAAACGAGAATCCGCGTCACTGTCGTGGACAATGCGGGAAACTCACAGACAAGCACCGTTCTCGGACCGTTCAGCATCGACACGAAAGAGCCTGAGCTTACCGAAGGCAGCGTAAAAATCGGCTCTTCTTCTGAAAACGCTTCGGAATCGACTTCATATCTTTCTAACGGAAACTCGGACATCTTCGTTTCGTTCGAAGTGACTGACGAGACAGGCGGAAGCGGAATCGAATCCGTTTACGTCCTTCCGTATGAGAAAATCTCGGCTGCTACAAAAGTTGAGGCAAACAAGGCAACGCTGGAAGGCGGAAAAGCTTCGTTCACAATCGGAAAGGACAAAATCTCAAAATCGGGCACCGTTTACGCGCGCATTTTCGACAATGCCGGAAACTACACCGACTCGAACGTGTTCTCAATCACTTTCGACAATACTGCTCCGATAGTGACGCTCAACAATCCAAGCGACGCTTCGACTGACGAGGGAATTCAGATTAATGGAAAAATCAAGCTAAGCGGAACTGCGAACGACGAGAACATGCTTGCCGAAATCTGCAGAATTGAATACGCAGAAACGGACTCTGCGACTGATTCTGACTGGACGGACGCTGCATCAATAATGGATGCAATTTCCGGCACATATAATTTCTCTGCCGAAAATTTTGATACGATAAAACTTTCTGCTGATGTCGACAAAACATATTACTTGCGTGCCATTGCAAAAGATACTGCAGGAAACGAAGGTAAATCAGATTCTGTAAAAGTTGTCGTTTCTCAGAACTCAGACCGCCCAACAGTAAAAGTTACTAACATTACGAAGAGTGGTTCTGAATACTTCCTCAAGTACGGAACAAACGCGCAGATTGCTGGAAGTATTTCCGACGACGACTCAACTTCTTCTGCCGTCGTAACAGTGTTCAAGGCTTCCGGAAAGGAGATTGTTCTCGGTTCTGACGGAAAAATCGACGAATCAAAGATTGAAGGAGAAACTTCATTCTCTGAGACAAGTGGCGAATGGACTTTCACTCCTGAAAATAAGGACGACGGAGAAAAAGAGGTTTACTTCTATATAGAAGACTCTGATGGCGGAATTTTCTATACAAAAAATGATTCTTCCCTTAAACAGCCGTACTTCCAGTATAAGACGGACGCTGCAACAGATAGTGAATCGAAACTTACATATAAATCGGACTCAAAATCACCGAGGGTTTCAGGAACAACTGTTTCTGATTTTGGAGAAGCAGAGGACGGAACTACGGTTTCTACGACAGATATTACTTTAAGTTCAGCCTACGTAGCTGGAGGCTCAAAGAAAGGTGAGATAAGCTTTACGATTACTGCAAGCGACGCTTCGGGAATTGCGGGTCTTACAGCAGATCTTTATTACGAGGATGCTGAAGGCAATACTCACTACATTGCAAACAAGGCTACAGAATGGGATGAAAAAGAAGGCAAAAAATACATTGCCGGAGTTGAACTCGTTGAAAACGACTCTGTGACATATACGAAGGACAGCACAAGTTGGGCGCAGACAGAAAATGGAGTTGACACTTCATGGACATGGACTACAGACGAAATCAACATCTCTTCTGTTCCGACGGGAACTGTAACCCTTAACATTACTCCTTACGACAAGGCTGGACTTACAGGAAACCAGTCATTCACGTTCAATATTGATAACTCGGCACCAGCTATTGTTATACGAACTCCTGAATCTGGAAAAGAAGTTACTGGTTCTGTCGAAATTTCTGGAACTACAAGCGATACAGGTTCAGCAGGAATTGCAAACATTCACTGGATTGTTCCTACTAAAAACGAAGTTGATGCAGCTAAAAACAAAGCCGAAGCTTCAGAGCGACTCAGATATTTAAAAGGACTCAATTGGAACGGCGGAGCAGAATCGCTTGCAGCAGATACAGGACTTTCTGCATGGCAGTTCAATTTTGACGGAAGCTTTGATAAAACAACTTCAGACCCGTCAAAATACAGTTACAAAGCAGGAAATCCTCTATTTACTGAATTTGACACAGAAGATTTTGCTCAGAACCCGGATTATGCATCAAATTCGATTTACGAACTTCCTGTTTGGTTCAAGGTAACCGACGCATTAGGAAATATTCATGTAAAAACAGATTACGTAATCAAGCACAACCCCGACTGGGATAAGCCGAAGCTTGAATTTACATATCCTACAAATGAAAACTACAAGTCTGAAACAGAGCCTTTTGCAGTTCTCGGTGGCACAATCCGCGCCACAGGTTCTGCGGAGATTCCTTCTGGAACAACGACTGTAAAGGCTGTTTACTACCAGATTGCAGATTCAAATGGAAAATTTACTACTGCGGACAAAGAGAAGGCTTCTAAAGCAATTGCCGAAAAAGGTTACGGTTACACAATCGTAAGTGCGTATGACGTAATAAATGAAATTTCTGGAACATCATATACTTCTTCAACTACGTTCTCGGCAGATGAACTCAAAAAATTCGGCTTCGCTTCAAACGATGCTCTTGCGGCATGGTGGGGAATCAAGGCGACCGGAACTGCTTCTTGGAATATCAAGCTCAATTCAAATGGGGAGCTGAACCCTGAATCCGGAAAGACAACGGACATCACGCTCCGTGCCTGCGGCGTGAATGCCGAAGGCAAATTCGGTGCATGGACGACTGGCGACAATGTAATTGCAATTCATGTAGACAACACGGCTCCTGTAATCTCTTCTGCCGTAAATCAGTACGCAAAGGGAGAAAAAGCAATTTCTGGCGTTCCGACAGGTTCATACACTTCAAGCCAGACTTACGAAGATGACATGTACCTCCGCGGAAACTGGACTCTCGTTGCAACATTGCTCGATGAGACTTCTGTTACCGGCTATTCAGTTCTCAAGAACGGAACGGCACTCACAAAGGGAACCGACTACTTTGTTGAAGAAAATGTAGAGGATACTTCAATAAACAAAAACGGTGTCCGTCTCTATATTCCGATTCCAAAAGATGATGATTCTGTGGAAATTACGGTGAACGCAAATGATGGAGAGCATACTTCAACTCAAGTATTCAAATTCAAGATTGATGAGAAAGCTCCTACACTTGAACGCGATACCGAAGCTTCTTATGACATAACTAGCGAAACTCCAGAAGAAATTAAAGATTCGAACTATATCTTTACTTTAGGCGGAAAATCTACAGATACAGGCTCTGGAGTTGAACGAGTTGTAGTTTATTTCTCAAGAAACATAGACGGCACTGGAGTAACAAAATATGCTTCTGATGATACAAGCAAAACAAATCCGCTTAATGCAGTAATTTTTGACCCTATGCTCAGCACTGGCTCAAAGGTTCCGATGACTGGACTTACTGTGCGTAAATTTACGCAGGGTGCTGCTGAATATGAACTTTATACAAATAAATATTCAGGAACTGCAACAACAGATGAATTTACAACGACGGGAACTTATGATGCTCATGTTCGCGCTGGTGGGCTTGTGGAAATTGATGGCGTTCTCAGAAAGATTACAAAAGTTGATGGAAAGAAAGTTGAATTTACTCCATCTCTTACACAGGAAAAAACAACCTCATTTGATGCATACTTCCCGATTGCGCAGGTTATCGACAACAGCGCAAAAGAAGAGACAAAAAATAATAAAGATAATCCGTTTGTATTTGCAAAGGGTGATGACGGCGACCTTATGCCAGAAAGTTTCTCAAAGACTGGAAGTGTATGGACATGGGATGCTACAATTCATTCTACGAACATTCCGGACGGTCCTGTAAATATTGTAATTCTTGCTTTTGATAAAGCTGGAAACGTAACAGGCAAAACAATTCCAACAAAGATTACAAACAACGCACCACGCATTGCAAAAGTTTATTTTGGAACTGACTTGAGTGGTGACGGAAAATTTGTAAACACTGCTTCACTTCAAGAAATTGTTGAATACAACATTCTTGCGGCAGAAGGCAAGGAACAGTCTGAATACGAACTTGACTTTACTGCAAAGGATGAAAAGAACCGGGCAAAATATGCAAATGGAATCTTTACAATCAAGAATGGTCTTGCCGTGATTCCTGAATTTACAGGTGGCAACGGCAATATTGGAATGGTTCTTAATGATTCAGCAGAAAATGCAAATAGGACAACTGGAACTTCTGCTGCTGGTACATTGATTGCCTCTTCTGCAGCAGGTGTAAAAACTACAACAACAGATGAAGATACAGGAATCGTTGATGTTTCTGTAAGCTTTACCGGCGACAGTGTGAACGGAACATTTAAGGGAAGTGATCCGTCATACGGAATGCAGGCATTTGTGGTTGCAAAAGATAAACTTGGTTCAGATGCTACTTCAAAGGGAATGTCATTTACATTCTGGGACTCAACGGAAGAAACAGTCCAGGGAACAAGTTCTCAGTCTTCAGTTCTTTTCGTAAAGAATTTCAAACTTGCGCAGACTGACTCAACTGCTCCGACTGTTGTTGTAAATCCGTTCTATTGGAATAGCATCACGGATAACTCAATTTATGATTCAACGGCTGCTTCTAAGTTCACCGACCTTAAGGGACATATTGAACTTGAAAAAGACCTTGAGATTACAAAAGCTGACGGAACAACAGTTGATACGGCTTTGAAGACACAGCTTGGCGAAGATCCAAAAGTTTCTGGAAAGATTACAGTTAGCGGAACTGCATACGACAATACAAGACTTGCATCACTGACTGTTAAGTTTGGCTCATACAAAACTGCAGTCGCTGCAACTTATGATGCAACAACATCAAGCTGGAACGTTCCTGCAACAACATTAGCAGATGACGGATATATCTTTACAGTTTCTGATGTGCAGAAAGATTCTAAGGGAAATACAAAATATTACGGAAACTGGGAAGAAGACGTTTACTTTGGGCAGAAGGGACACAAGGTTTACTGGACACTTTCTCTTGATACAGAAAAGCTTCTTGGAACAACAGCCGTTGCAAAAGATGTTTCTCTCTCTGTTACAGCAAAAGATGCTGCCGGCAAGACAACAGCAACTACAGTAACAGCCGCAACAACAGATGCGGAAGGAAAACGTCTTGTAACAGATGGAACAACAAACGTTCCGACTTACCAGATGGATGTTGTGCCGTATGTTGTAAAGGTAACTACAGCTTTGAGCAAGAAAAAGAAGTCAAATCCATCCGTTGCAAACAGAACTGCTCTTGGACATTATCCGGTTCAGACTGTTGTAACAAATATGAGTAGTGCAATGAACAACTATTCTTCAGAAACTGTTACGCTTGAAGGATTTAACTTAAATCATGCTACTTTAAGTGTTACTGGAGGCACATCTGTTAGTTCAACAGCTTCAAGTGCATCTGAAATGAGTAAGATTATGTTTAATGTTGCTTCATTGGCTTCTGGCAAGATGACGGCAACGGTTAATTCTATACCTGTCATTAACAACCTTAACAACAATGACGCAAGTGGCGATGCCGAATCAGCCGGTACAAATAATATTAACTGGTATAACCGAAACGGAAACGGTGATAATAATAATACTCTTACTGATGATGTAATCTTTGATGTCTGGGAATTCAACGATAAGGCTGCTGTTCCATTCAGTGGTACTGTCGGTGGAACTAAAATGAAGATTAATCAGGTAAGCGGTCAGCCGAACTTTGCATTTACAAATGGAAACCTCTGGTGGAATATGGGTGGAAATGTAAATGTAAATGGTAAACCAAGCGGAGACTTCTCAAGCTATTACTGGAGCGGCGGATATGACTGTCTTGCTACAGTAACTGTTGGTTTCCATGTTGATGAAATGGGCTACACATACGGTTCTGGTGCCGGTGGTGACTCAAATACTTCTACTCCTCCAGCAATAGACTCTTACACTATGTGGGTTCAGCGCTGGGGACTTGGCTCACAGGATGCACGAAGTACCTATGGAACCGGTGGAGGACAAGTTACAAATGGTGCTGCTCTTGAAAAGGTAGGACAGACTGAAGTTGTGAATGGAGTAACAAAATACTCTATGAACAAACAACGTATTCAAAGCCCTGAATTTGCTTCTGCAAAAAATGGAAATAATACAAACTTGTATCATGCATATTATGACGCAATGAATGATGAAATCCGTTTTAAGGCTGGTACAATAAAAGGAACTAAAAACAGAAGTTCAGGACAGTTTGTTGATCAGTATTGTTCACAATATGGGGAGTCATCTCAGACATACAATATTGATAATGTTCAGGTTGTAGCAAGCAAATCTATTCCTGGACGTGGACCTGGAAAATATCTTGGAATTGCAGTTGCAAAAGATGGAACGACAGATGTAGTTGTGATGGTATGGTATGATGCATATGAAAATCAGTTGCTCTACAGTTATAAGGTGAATCCAATTGCTAACTTGAACAGTAAAGATGCTACAGCTGCAAACTGGTCAGCTCCAAAAACAATCTTTGATGAAGGCGGTGAATGGTGTCAGATTGCGGTTGATGCTAAAAATCACATTCATATTGCGGCATTTGCAGGTGACGGTGATTTGAAGTATGCATATCTAGATTCATATTCTACTGCTAAGGCTGATATTAAAACCTGTACAGTAGATGCAGACGGTACTGTAGGAGAACATTTGACTCTTGATGTTGCTCTTGATTCAGACGGAAACAGCATTCCGTATATTGGTTATTACAGTAGTACTCACAAAAAGCCTAAGTACGCATATGTTGTAGATACATCTGCTCCGGCTCCTGCAGGCGTAGACGAAGATGATATGTTTACAGGTGCCTGGGAGGTTACAGTTGTTCCTTGTTATTCAAACATGGTAGTTAATCAGGAAGAAAAGATTAATGTCGGTGTTTGGAAATATACAGCTGATAATGGAACCAGCAAAAAAGGTCAGATTAAAAACTCTGTAACAGGTAAAAGTGAATATTATTCTGCAACAGGAGATAATTTGTACAATGGAACTAACTGGAGTAAGACTTATGGTAACGGTACAGCAAATGGTATTCTTGCTTACCAGGTACAGGACGGCTCCGGTTCTTGTGTTGAAACCGCCCAGATGAGGTAAGCTCCTCCTTCATCCTGAGTGGCTTTCCTCCGCCCGCGCGCCGCATTCTGTGGCTGTGCGGGCGTTTTTTTTGTGCACCTTCAAACAGAACAAAACAACTGTCATGCATGGCAACCGAAAGCGACCTCTACACAAATCAGATAATCCAAAGTAAAATAACATTATGACGATTGACGACTTCAAGACGCAAGAAGAATATGTCTCACAAATGGAACACGGCGCGCTGCTCAATCCGCGCATTGACAGCACGTTCAAGGCTCTGTTCACGCAGCCGACACCTGAATCGAGAGCGGCTTTGCATTCTTTTCTTGAGGCGGCGACGGAGCGGAAAATCAAAAAATACGAGCTTAAAGCAAATGACTCTCCGGTTGGATTTGACGGACAGCGTGGTGTAACCTATGATATTTTGTGTCAGTTTGAAGACGGACTTACGGCCGACATTGAGATGCAGGCCTCTGACCAGGAATATGACTACGGAAAGCGCGCGGAGTATCAGGTGGCTCGATTGGAGACGACATACCTCCAGAAGGGGGACGATTGGGAAAAAGCACCGATCGTCTACCAGATTTCCGTCCTGAACTTCAATTACAAGTGCAAATCTTCCAAAAACAATGGCAATTCGAAAGGCTCAAAGAATCCAGTGAGCCGATATGCCATGCGGACAAATGACGGGCGGGAGCTTTCAAACACGCTGAACATCATTTTTATAGAACTTCCGAAGGCAAAAGGCTTGGAAAAAACTCTTGAAACGAATACGCCACTTGAGAATTGGGCTATTTTCCTTAAACTTGCCGACAATCCCAAAAAACAGGATTTGATTCAGAAACTCACAAACAAGGAGGCAGGGCTTATGAATGCACAGAAATCACTCTCGAACATCAGCGCGAACAAAGATTACTGGATTGCGCAGTACAGGCAGGAAATCCGCGAAAGAGACTACCGTTCCGGCCTAAGTGCCGCCGAACGCCGGGGATTGCAACAAGGAATACAGCAAGGAATTCAGCAGGGATTGCAGCAGGGAATACAGCAAGGAATACAACAGGGATTGCAGCAAGGAATACAGCAGGGATTGTTACAAGGAACAAAAAATGCTGCTCTCGCTAATGCTAGAAATCTGCTTTCAATGCACCTTGGCACAATCGAGCAAATTTCTCAGGCATGCGGTCTTTCTGTTGAGGAGGTTCGTGCGCTTGCGGAAAAATTGGGCGAATAGCGAACTATGAATGCACAGAAATCACTCTCGAACATCAGCGCGAACAAAGATTACTGGATTGCGCAGTACAGGCAGGAAATCCGCGAAAGAGACTACCGTTCCGGCAATGGAGGATTCCATTAATCGCCTACCTAAAAAAAGAGTTGTGTTAGCCAATCTCGCCCGCGCGTCGCATTTGTGTGGTGCTGCGGGTGTTTTTTTTAATCACTCTAGAACAGAATAGAACAAAAACGTCATGCTTCTTGTTTCAGCATCTGCGGTCAACTGTATTAAAATCTCAAAGTTTGTTTGAAAATCTCTAAATAGCTTCCAAAAAAATCAAATTTTAAAAATAAAATTAAAAACTACCCTAGAAGGTAGTATGAAAATCAATTTCTTGAATTACAATTAAAATTGCTGTTAAAAACGGTGGGGCTTAACGGCATTAAATAAAAAAGTTTTGTCTTTCAATCAACGCACAATCTGAACATCTTTTTTATTTCAATTTTATTCTAAAACTCTTGCTGAACTTTCTTTTGTACCCGCGTAAAAACGAGGAGGAAAGCGTATGACACTTTTAAAACGCTCGCTTGTAATGATTTCCATTCCAACAATTGCATTCTTTTTGATAATGATGATTATTTCTTCAAATAGGCTAAAATTCTATGCCTCCGAAAAAATGAAGGAAAACCTAAAAGCCGCCAACGATGCCGCATCTGAGCATCTTATGGCCGAAATGCAAAAGCCCTGTGTTCTGCTAGAAGCTCTTACAGACATGTTTTTGAACGGCACTTTCGAGACTGAGCACGACAATCTGAATGTGTTTACGAACCTTACAAAATCCTATGTTGAGTCAACGGGATTTTACGGCGTTATTGACGGCGTTTATTACGACGGAACTGGCTGGGTGCCCGACAGCGACTGGAATCCCGTAACTCGGCCGTGGTACACAGGCGCGATCGCCGACCCGAACAATTTTGTGTATTCCGACGTTTACGTTGACGCAGAAACAAAAAGCACAGTCGTAAGCATTTCAAAGCAGGTTTTCGACAAAGACCGCAATTCGCTCGGCGTTGTTTCTGTAGACTTTCCGCTGGATTCCATAAAAAAAGTGATGGCTGGAAAACGTCAATTTGAGGACGAAAAAATGTTCATCCTGACGAACAAAGGTTTTTTTGCTTCGCACGAGAAATATACTGCCGACGACAATATTTCTTCTATAGAAAATGGTGTGTACAGTAAGTTCTCTGACAACTTCCTTTCTGGAAGCGACGAGATTTTTTCCGTCAAAACAAAAGAAGGCAACTACTACTACAAATCAACAAAAATCAAGGGAACGAGTTGGTTCTTTATTTATGGTCGCTCACAAGAAGCTGCGAATGCATTTGTTTACAAGACGATTCAGATTATCGTACTTTCTTTCCTTATTCTTCTTGCCGTAATTTTTGTGATTATGATTGTAAGCCTGCATGGAACGGCGATTCCGATTCAGCTTACGGCAAATGCGCTTTCGGAAATTTCTTCCGGTGCTGCAGATTTGACTCGCCGAATCGAAGTTTCAACTTCTACGGCAGAAATGAAGACCGTAGTTTCTAGCTTTAACGGATTTGCAAAAAAACTTCAGGGCATGATTGGAAACCTGAAGGATACAAGCTCTACTTTGAACGTGGTTTCCCAGAACATGAAGGGCAGCGTTTCGTCTGTTTCGAATTCTATGACATCAATCAGGCTCAGCATTAAAAACGTGCGTGAGCAGATTCAGAATCAGGCGAACGGATTTGATGAGACTTCGAGCGTAATAAAAGAGGTTGCCGAGAGCATTGCAAACGTTAACGAGATGATTGATTTTCAGACTCAGAGCATTCGTCATTCTTCCGGTTCAATAAATGAGCTTGTGGGCAACATTGAGCAAATCAACCGCGCTATGGAAACTATGGCTTCGTCTTTCAGCATTCTTGACCAGGAGGCGAAAAACGGAATGTCAAAGCAGCTTAAAGTGAACGAAAGAATTACGCAAATTGAACAGCAGTCACAAATGTTGCAGGAAGCTAATGCCGCGATTGCGGCAATCGCAAGTCAGACGAACTTGCTCGCAATGAACGCGGCAATTGAGGCGGCTCACGCTGGCGAGGCGGGGCAGGGATTCGCGGTTGTTGCGGACGAAATTCGAAAACTTTCGGAAACTTCTTCAAGGCAGTCAAAGACAATCGGAGAACAGTTAAAGAATATAAAAGACAGCATTGTGGAGATTGTAACGGCTTCGCAGGAATCGAGTGCGGCTTTTGCCGGGCTTTCTTCGCGCATCCAGGAGACCGACAATCTTGTTCACTCGGTTTGTTCTTCGCTTGAAACGCAGAACGAGGATTCGTCTCAGGTTATTAACGCGCTTCACGACATGGATCAGACTGCGGAGAACGTGCGTTCGGCTTCCGCAAAAATGGCGGAGGGAAGTAACCGCGTTCTTGGGGAAATGGACAAACTCAGGCAGTCTCTTGAAGCCGTGCAGGAAAGCATGACGGAGATGACGGAGAGTGTTCAGAACGTTGCGAAAAGCGGTATGCAGCTTGACGGTTGCGTAGAAGAACTTGACATGAACGTAACTCAGCTCGGAAGTGACGTTTCGATGTTCAAGACGGCGTAAGTGGGGGATTGTCTGTGTCGGAATCCAAACGTAGATGCTGAAACAAGTTCAGCATGACAGTTTTATGAGTTTCATCTGACAGGTTTATGAGTTTCACATGATAGTTTTATGAGTTTAACCTGACAGGGCTTGCAAGTTTGGTCTGATCGGGTATGTGATTTTGGCATGGGAAAACGCAACTAAGGGATGAAAAGTGGAAAACGATCCCCCTGAACTAATTTCAGGGGGAACTTTAAATTATTGGTAAATAAAAATCTAAAAAAAAAGGAAGAGAAAATATGCAAAATGAAAAACCAACGCCAAAAGATTTATGTGACCGACTGACTAATTTTTGCAAAACTTATTTTCTCATCGATTCACGGAACGACAAACAATTTTACTATGCCCTTACTGATGCGGAGCTAAAAGAATTTCCACTTGCGAAATGCGGGATTTTTTTGAATCTCGTGATGGACGGGGAACTTGAAAAGGCATGGGACGTAGTGAACAGTTTTAAGGGTACGCTGGTTTTTCAGTTCCTGTCATTGGTGCATCCGCAAATTGCGCTCGTGGATTTTATAAAAATACTCAATGAGCTAAAAGTAAAGTCCTATCCCAACAGTCGGGTTCTCTTAACCGCCGGACGGCCATTCCTTATGAACGGAGTTTACGATTTTACGCCGCTCTTTCCATTCTTGCTCCGAAAAAAGGAGCTTTTTATTGACGGCATTTCTTATCTTTACGAAAAAGAACTGGCTCCATCAATCTACAATCTTTGTCTTGCAGAATATTACTACCAAAAAAACGAGCTTTTGAACGCGGAAGTTTTTGTAAGCAAGACGATAAAAGAATTTGACACCGCGAGCCAACGAAGGCTTTTGTTCGTTGCGTTGTACTTGCAGTCAAAAATTCTGATTGCGAACGGCAAGAATATTTCGGACGGCGGCTACATAAAGCAAATCCGGCAGTTCGTAAAGGAAGAAGGCGAACTTGAATTTTCGAATAATCTGGACGCTGCGGAAGCGATGCTTGCTTTTTACGATGAAGGCGGAGTCAATCTGATAAGTTCAGAATTCCTAAAAAGCAAGGCGCCTGACGAATTTGCAAATTTCAGTATGCTCGACACGTACAGCTACATGGTAAAAATCCGTTGTTACATCGTCAGCAAAAAATTCACCGCGACAATCGCGCTCGCAGAAAAACTTCGCCCGCTTTTGCACGAAGGGCACCGTCAAATGGATTTGTGCGAGCTGGATTTGCTTCTTTCAATCTGCTTTTACCGCTCGAACGAAAAGGAACTTTGTTTTGCGGCATTGGAGCGGGCCTTAAAAATTGCAAAACGCCGTGGATTCTACAGACTCGTGGCTGACGAGGGAGAAGCAATCTTTCATATTCTTGTGGAATACGCGAACGAAAAGGGCGAGTCCCCGTTTTTGATGCAAGTCCTGGAAATGGCGAGAAACATGGCGATTCATCATCCTTTGTATTTAAAGCCGGTTTTCAAAAAAAACACGACGTTCACGAATACAGAAATGGAAGTCTTAAAACTTTTGGAGCACGGAAAATCAAAAGAAGAGATTTCGCAGTATCTTTTTGTGAGCGTGAATACCGTAAAATTTCATCTAAAAAATATCTACTCAAAGCTGGAATCAAAATCCGCGCACCAAGCGGTTTGGGAAGCGCGTGTTCTCGGTGTTATTTAAGGGGACTCGAAAAAAATCACTTTTTGGGGTAAGTTTAAAACTTAAAAGGTGAAAGAAAAATAGAATATGAATTTTTTTAGAAGTTTTTTTGTGCTTTTTATTTTTGAACTTTGTTTTGTTGAAGCAAGTGCGCTTACCCCTAAAAAAATCTGTCAAATCGAGAAAAATGCGACTTTCGTGGGGCTTGTCGATAAAAAAATCGTTTACACGTATCGGGACAGCGATGAATCATTTTATACAGTGTTCGGAAAAACTAAATTCGGTCCGTTCGAGAGGGCCGAAAATATCGTTTTTTCAGCCTCGTGCAAGGATTTTGCGCAGTTCGTCGTAAAAAACAAAAAACAGCACATTCTGACTAAAAAAGGCCTTTCGGAGCCTTATGAGCATATTTCATTCTTGCATTTTTCTAACGATGAAAAAAAATTCGCCTATTCATTCAAAAAAGATGGAAAAAGTTTTCTTACCGACGGAATCTCCACTTACGGTCCGTTTTTAGCCGATGCTGAGTATTCTGTTACGTTTGATTATTCACCTAACGAAAACAAGATTATTTTTGCAGTTTACGAAGATTTTCCGGCCGGCGCGCCGTATCATTTCAACTCGGATGCAAAATCCGCAAGGCTGTTTGTTGACGGCTCTGAAGTAAAAGGCCTTTCGTCATTTTCGTCGCCTATTGTTTATCAGCAAGGAAATCATTGCGTTTACAAGTGTTCGGTAGAAGGAAGTGAGGAGAGTGGAGACGACCAAAGCTATATGGTAATCGACGGAAAACGCTTCGGTCCCTACGATTCTATTGATGGATTTGCAAACTTTTCTGCGGACGGAAAGAACTTTGTTTTTACTGCAACTGTTGATGATGAAAACTATGTTGTACTTAAAGACAAAAAAATCGGGCCGTTCGAAAGCGAGATTCTCTCCGCTGGATTTGTTCCCGGAACGAACGACGTTTATTTTGTTTCAAGCGAGTTGTTTGACGGCATAAAACTTCACATTCTTGGGGAAACAAAAGAAAAAGTCATAAATCTTCTTGATGATTTTTTGGAACAGCTTGGTAAATTGGACGGCCCAGACATTGAACGCTTCAAGATGCTTTTTTACTTTGAGTCAGTTGTTTTTCAAATTGACGGCTCAAGGGATTTTGCCTGCATTTTTAGCAACGATTCAGAAAAGTTCATTCTCTGGAAAAACAAGCTGTTCGGTCCGTTTCACAAAATGAACAAATATGATTCATTGGAAAATGTTTCTGTTTTGTGGGCTGCAATGTGGAAAGAAAAAGGTCATTTTCCTTATGTTGTAAAAAATTCTGCCGACGGCAAGTATCACATTTTTATTGATGAAAAAGAGGTTGCCGCGGTAGAATCCTATAATTTTTATGTGAACTGGTGGTTCTCCCAGAATTTATTCGCTTACAAGAACGAACTTGGCTTACAGTGCATTTATATTTCAGGAAAAACTTACCTTGGAAGCGTAATAGATTTTTCGTCCGTAATTTATCTTGACGACGGAATCGTTTACGAGCTTAAATTAGAATAGATTTGGACTAGTTTGGAAACATTGAAAAAACTTGTCATTGTCATTACTAATTACTGTCTGTGACAAATCTGCGCTTATCTGTATTTATCTGCGTCAGAAAGTTGAAGTTTTTCGAGTTCCATTTGGGCTTGTGTCAGGCCGTTTGAGATGGAAATTTCGCCGTTTATGATTCTTCGCATGTGAGTGCCCAAAATCGTGTAGAATTGAGGCCAGGTTTGCATTACTGGGCGGTAAATGCCGTTTTCGAGGGCTTCACGAACTGCGTTGTATTGCGGGAATTTTTTTAGAATTGCTTCGTCAGACAAACTCGAATATCTGCACGGAACACCGCCGTATTCAACAGTCGTTTTTTGAACGTCTTTGTCCATAAGATATTTTAAAAGCTGAATTGCATAATTTTTTTTGGTACTTTTCTGCGGAATGCCGACTGCCCAAATTCCATAGATGTTTGAATTGTAAACCGGCAAATCCGAATGGAACTTTCCGGAAAACGCAATGTAATCCATTGAAGAATTTTTTGTGGGCGTGTACCAGCCCGGCCAGCCGATTCCGATTGCGGCGGATTTGTTTGCAATCGCTGCGATTAAGTCCTCTTTTTTTGCGGCGCGACCAGTTTTTAGCAAATCCATGTAGCTTTCCATGGCATCAGAAAAGCCAATCGTGTTTATCGTCGGAAAGTTGTTTTTGTCCACGACCCATGCACCGCGGGAGGCAAGAATCGGCAAAAAATCAACTACGATATTGTTGTTCGTGTCGCCGCGGTACATAAATCCCAAATTGTGCCTTTTTTTCTGAAATCTGCAGATTTTTAGGATGTCATCTAGAGAATCAATTTCTTCGGGCTTAAAACCTGCCTCTTTTATCATAATTTTGTTGTACAGAATAACCGTAACGTTTCCGTAATACGGTGCCAGATACAGCGAGCCATTGTGATAGCAAATTGTTTTGGTCGCAGGAATTATGTCATCGTCAAGCTCGTAGTCAAGCTCGCTCAGGTTTGCGAGAATCCCGTCCGCGGTGAATTCCGCCATCCATGAGCCGTCAACCATGCAAAAATCATATTTGTTTTCGCTGTCTTCGGTAATTGCCGAATGCAAAGCGTCTTCGCCGAATTCAAGGACGTTGCAGTGAATTTTGTGGGTCTGCTCGAATTCTGGAATGCATTTTTTTATTACGTCAGAATACGTTCCCGAACGCAGCGCAAGCGTAATTTCGCCCTTAAAATCCGAGAGCGGAATATTTTGACGTACAGAATTCTTTGTGCACGAAGAAAAAATCAGCAGTGGTGCCAGAAAGAGAAAAATATTTTTTAGGTGCCCAAAAATCAACTTCATAAACATTCCTATTTTTTTAGAGGTCGTTTTAAAATTCCTTTTTGTCATGCTGAATTTAGTTCAGCATCTACACGGTGTAGTTCAGAGATTCCGAAACAAGTTCGGAATGACGAAAATCTACCAGCGAAAATCGCCGACTTGATATTTTTGCATTCGCTTTTTTACGTCTTCCATGCAGCCAACGATTTTGCTTTTTGGAATCGTGCAGAACAAGTCAACCAGTTCCGTGTCAAGCTGAGTGCCTCTTACAAGTTTTAATTCCTCTATCGCGCTTTCGTGCGTCAGGCTTGCCCTGTAGGAACGGTCCATCGTGATTGCCGAATAAGTGTCCGCAAGTGCAAGTATTCTTGAAACCAGCGGAATGTCCTTGCCCGCAAGACGATAGTAACCTTGCCCGTCCACGCGTTCGTGGTGATATTTTATCCACGTTGCGACTTCCCAGAATGATTTGTGCGTGGACAAAATTTCCACACAAATTTCCGGGTGACGCTGAATGAGCGACCTTTCGGACGGCAAGAGTTTTCCTTTTTTGTCGATTATTTCGCGCGGAATGCCGAGCTTACCGATGTCGAGCAATATTGCCGCGTACTGGAGATTCGCCGGGTTGATTTTTCCGCGGTCAAGCAACGGCAAATAATCATAAATCAGCATCGCAAGGTTCTGAACGTGCAGCGAGTGACCGTCAAGATTCAGGTCTCCGGCTTCAATTACTCCGACGAGGGTTTCAAGAATTTCCATTGTGCCGGCACTCATTCCGTTTATCTGAAAAAGCCCCCAAAGAAGCATGAGCGTAAAAATCGCGGCGATGCTGAACATTGGAAGTGCATACAATTCAGAAATCTCTTCGTTCTTAAAAATGTACAGCGACAGTGCCAAAAAAAACAGTTCCAAACTCAGGACTATTGAATCGACAACGGTTTTTCCAAAATATGATTTATGAATCGCATCGTTCCGCAGAATGAGAAAGTAAAAATACAAAAATGAATCCAGCAGAATAAGTGCAATTGCGGTGACCAAAAGATATTCGGCAGAAACCCGTGAATAGAAATATTTTAAGTGTTCCATTATTCTGCCTCTCTTATATCTTTTTTTGAAAAATAAATCTGATTCTTTCCGCTCCGCTTTGCCTCGTAAAGCGCGTCGTCTGCCATTTTGTAAGCCACATCAATGTCTTTTACGTTTGCAAAAACTTCAACAACTCCCACAGAAGCCCGAATTCCTGCCACGGAATCAAAACTTGTGGCATTCAGTTTTTCAAGGATTTCTTTTAGCTTTGCCGTCAGTTCTTCACGGTCTTTTTTGCCGCGAAGCATCAGGATAAATTCATCGCCGCCTAGCCGACCTGCAAAGTCAAAAGGTTGGTTCAAATTCCAGGAAGAAATATTTTTGTCAACAATATCGATTCTAAGGCATTCCATAATCGTTTTGCCAACAACCTGAATAACTTTGTCGCCCATTTGATGTCCAAGCGTGTCGTTAATCTGCTTAAATCCGTCCAAATCGATTATGCAGAGCGCCAGAATTCCTTCAGACTTGATTTTTAGGACTTCTTCCGCAATCGAAAAAAATCTTCCTCTGTTCAAAAGTCCTGTGAGCGAGTCAAAACTCGATTTTATTTCAAGTTTTCTCTGAATCTCCAGGTCTTGCTGGTAAAGGACGAACTGGGCAATCCTCATTCTTTGGAATGAGTAATGCAGCAGAATCGAGAGCATGAGGACTACGAGAACGTTATAAGTGTCGTGATAGGCGATTGAGAAAGTTTTGTAGGAATACGAGGTAAAAATAAAGATTCCCGTTCCCGCAATGGAAATCAAAATCATTATGTACATGCTTCCGACGTAGGAAAGCGAGGTGAGAAGCAAAAGCACTAAAAACATTGTTGCCGGCATGTAGGGCTGTGCGATTGACGAAAGAATCCCGTAGATTAGCAGCATGAAAATGCTTGAAAGCACCGCAAAATAGATGTGCTTGTCAACGCTCTTTGGAAAAAAAAGAACCCAAACCCCGAACATCAGGCTTACCAGCATAAAAGCTGAGTAAAAGGGAATTCGTTCTTCGTTCACACCAAAAAGATTCAGATACGAGAAAACAAGGTACACAAAATTCATTAGAAAAAACCAGGATGTGAGAATCGAAATGTGTTTTCTGTCTGTGGAACGAATCATTTCGGCGCAAGCCTTGTATGACTCGCGAGAATATCCGTAAAAATTAAAACTTAATCGCGTCAACTCTTTTTTCCTGTACTGTGAAGGCTCCAAAGATTTTACCTTTAGAGAATCTTAAATAAAAACCTTTCTTGATTTTAATACATTTTTCAGAATTCGCAATGATTTTTAGCCTGAGAGACAACTCTTTGTCAACTCTCCGTGTTATGGGCAAGTGGACTAAAAAAAATTGTCTGCATCTGCAATTTTTTTATAATGCGGAAGAACTGGCATGAAGTTGCAGATGCTGAATCAAGTTTAGCATGACAATATTTTTAAGTGGCGTAGCGGACGGCAGAGCAGATTCTTTGCGATGAGTTTAAAATAATGGCGTTTGCTCAAAAGCTCCTTTATAATAATAAAATAGACTTAATAGGAGTTTACGATGTGGAATTACAGTTTTATTGTTCCGAACTGCTTTGGGCTTATAACCTTTCTGTTTTTTTATTTGATGAAGCCACGCCTTGAAGTACGAATTCACAACGCATTCATAAACACAGTCGTTACCGAAATTGCGCTCGTAATAATCGACCCGATTTCTTCATATCTTCTTGAGCACATAAATTCTATTCCGATTTTGATATTGAACTTTGCGAATGTGTGTTTCTTTGTGCTTTTTATTTTGAGAACGTATCTTTTCTTTGCGCTTTCTTGCGCAATCGCTAAATTCAAAATCGAAAAAAACAAAGTGATAATGATTCTCGCGTTGACGGTTTTTTCGCTGGGAATTTTGCTTTCGCTCTCAAATGTTTTCTTTTCTCCGATTTTTAAAATCACCAAAAGCGGATATTCCCGGGGCTTTTTGTACAACATCATTTATGTTATTGCTTTCTTCTATATATTTATGTCTTTTGGGGTAGTGTTTTTAAAACGAAAAAAAATTGCTTTTTGGCGCGTTGCGACTGTCGTTTTGAGCAATCTGATTTTGTTGGGCGGTTACGTTATACGAAAAGTTTTTCCGTCCTATTTGGTCATGGACAGCTTTTGCTTGATTGTAATCATCATAAACTATGCGGCAATCGACAATTTTACTTTCCACCTGGAAGGTCGGACCGGCGTGTTCAACAGCAAGGCTCTGGTTGATTTTCTCGAAGAAAGGGAAGGCTCATCCGTAAAACTGATTATGGGAATTGGAATAAATAATTACGGAGAAATGCGCGAGATTTTCGGAACGATGAGCATGGACATGGGAATCCACATGATAGGTCAATATCTTAAAAAGACTTATCCGTTGCTCACGGTTTTTTATGTAAGCGGAGGAATGTTCATATTGGTGGGGGAGAACGGTATGGTTTACGAGTCTCTCAAAAATGATATTGCCGAAAGGTTCAAAAAGCCGTGAAAAACCGAAGAATCGTCCGAGCTTACGTTGGAAGTTAGGTTTGGTTACATTGAAAGAAACTTAAAAATAACGGATGCCGAATTGCTTGTAAAAGGATTGATTTCGGCACTCACGCAGGTGGAATCGATTAACAATGAAAGCGTAAAAGTTACGGCCGCGACAATCAAAAATATTGCGACAAAAACCGAAATTAAAAGGGCAGTGGAATACGCCGTGGAGCACAACACCGCAGAGCTTTTTTTGCAGCCAATCGTCAACGCAACGACGCATGAATTGGTTGGTGCGGAGGCTCTGGCAAGAATCAGGAACAAGGACAACGAACTCATTCCGCCGGGACTTTTTATTCCTGTTGCGGAGCGGAACGGAAGAATCAACTCGCTGGGAAAGCAGATGTTTGAAAAGTCGTGTGCGTTTATAAAAAATCACGATATAGATTCAATGGGAATTTCGTGGCTGAACGTGAATCTTTCGCCGGTGCAGTTTTTGAGCAGTTCGCTTAACGAGAGTTTTTCTACGATATTGCAGTTGCACGAAATTAGTGCAGAAAAATTGCACCTTGAGCTTACGGAGGAGGCGATGATTGATTATACGCTTCTTCAGCATCATATTCAGGACATGAAGGAAACGGGATTCAGTTTTGTTCTGGATGATTACGGAAGCGGATATTCGAACGTTTCCCGACTAAAAAGCGGGCCATTTGTCAACGTAAAACTTGATATGTCAATCGTGTGGGATTATTTTAAAACCAAAGACGAAATTTTGCCGACTCTCGTGCAAGCTTTTAAGCGCATGAAATTTTCGGTCACAGCCGAGGGAATTGAATCCGAAGAGATGGCAAATGCCATGAGGGACATCGGCTGTGATTATCTGCAGGGCTTTTATTTTTCAAAGCCGCTTCCAGCCGATGAGTTTGCCGCAAAATACGGCAAACAAAAAAGTTAGCAGAACAGGCGGCTAGTCCACACGAGGCGGAATTTGTCGTCTTTTAGTTCCACAAGGTTCATCGAACAGTTCGGAAAGCGTACCTTCCAGTAATCGGCGAGCGGGCGACCGTCAACGTGCAGGAGAAGCGACTGCAAAGTGCCTCCGTGCGTGGTTACGAGAACATTTTCCACGGGCGCGGGAAGATTTTTTATTTCGTTTTCCCAGAAGTCCGCGGTGCGCGCAAAAACCGTTTCAAAAGATTCTGCATCTGGCTGAGCTTTGTAATTTTGCGGGGCTTCAAAAAAATTCCCAAAATCCTTAAGTTCAGGAATCAACTTACGTTCTTCTGGCGTTGTTCCTTCAGCCTTTCCGAACGAAAATTCGATTATTCGGGAATCCTTTATGATTTTGTCCGCGGAAAAACCGCTTATTAGTTCGGCGGTCTTGCACGCGCGCTGCAAAGGGCTTGAATAAACGCGGTCAAAAATAATTCCTGCCTTTTTAAGACCTTCGCCAGTGCGACGCGCCTGCTCAATTCCGTGGGCGTTCAGAGGAATGTCCGTTCGCCCCTGGAGTTTCCAGGCCTTGTTCCAGTCTGTTTCGCCGTGTCTTGTAATGTAGATTCTCATGCTACTCCCGACCATTCCAGCAATATGTGCAGAGCTTGCAGTGGTCAAGTCCCGTTGAGTCGAGCATGTCATCTAGCCGGTGGAAGCGGAGCGTCGTAAAATGAAGCTGCTTTCGGATTTCTTCCTGCATTCTCTCGTATTCCGGGGTGTCCGGGTCGCAGTATTTTGCGAGAACTTCGTCCGAAACGTTTTCGCCTTCAAACTGCTTTACGACTCGGCGCGCAATCAAATCAAGCTCACTTTTTGAGCGGCTAAAATTAAGATATTTGCAACCGAACATAATCGGCGGACAAGCCGGTCGCACGTGAACTTCTTTTGCGCCGCTCTGGTACAAAAAGTCCGTGGTTTCGCGAAGCTGAGTTCCGCGGACAATCGAGTCGTCAATCAAAAGAATGCTCTTGTCTTTTATGAGCTGAGGAACCGGAATGAGCTTCATGTGGGCGATTAAATTCCTCTGCTCCTGATTTACAGGCATGAACGAGCGTGGCCAGGTTGGAGTGTATTTGATGAACGGGCGCGTGAACGGAATCCCTGCCTCGTTCGCGTAGCCTACGGCATGTGCCGTGCCTGAATCAGGAACGCCTGCCGCGCAGTCCGGGTGAATTTCTGCATCTTTGTCGCGTTTTGCGAGAAATCGTCCGCAGTTGTATCGCATTGCTTCTACGTTAACGCCTTCGTAGGTAGCCGTTGGGTAGCCGTAATAAATCCAAAGGAACGTGCAGATTTTCATCTCTTTTTGCGGCTGCTGCAAGATTTCGTAGCGGTCAGCCGTAACGTAAACGATTTCTGCTGGGCCGAGTTCGTGAATGTCTTTGTATCCAAGATTCATGTAGGCAAAATTCTCGAATGAAAGACAGTGCGCAAGAATGCTTCCCTGTGTGTCTTTTTTGATTCCGATTTGAAGCGGGGTGCGTCCCAATTTGTCGCGGGCGCCGTAAATTCCGTCTGGTGTTGCGACCAAAAGTGTTATTGAGCCTTTGATTTTTGACTGAACGTATTTGATTCCTTCAAGAATTGACTCTTGGGTGTTAATCATTGCAAGAATCAGCTCCGTCTGGTTTATTTCACCGCCGGACATTTCAAGGAACATGTGGCCGTTAGACAATAGCTCCTGAACGATTTCGTCTTTGTTTGTAACGATTCCCACGGTGGTCAATGCGAATTTTCCGAGGTGGGAACAAGCCAAAAGCGGTTGCGGCTCGTAGTCAGAAATACATCCGATTCCGATGTGGCCTTTCATTTCCGCAACGTCGTTTTCAAACTTTGTCCTGAATGGAGAATTCTGAATGTTGTGAATTGACCGCTGAAATTTATTTTCGTTCAAATAAACCGCAAGTCCGCCGCGACGAGTTCCCAAATGCGAATGATAGTCAACGCCAAAGAACAAGTCCAAAGAACAGTCACCTTTAGAAGCGACTCCGAAAATTCCGCCCATAATCGTACCCCTTATGAAAAACTTTCAAAAATTGGAAAGCACTAGTATAGAACAAAATAAGAAACGCTAAAAGGTAGCTTGCGAAGTAAAAATCTTCTTGTGCGCTTTCCACGCCAACTTTTATGCACTGTCATTCCGCATCTGCACATCAACTGTCATTCTGAGCGAAGTCGAAGAATCTGCATTTCAAAAATCGTTTTATAGCGCTTTTTGTATGTTTACTTTTTTTTGTTACAGTATATATTAAATCTTATATAACATAATTTTTAGGAGGATTTCAGATGAAATCATTAAAAAAATTCTTTTTGGTGTTTTCGCACTTGCTGCACTATCTTTTGGTCTTGCTTCTTGCTCCGACGATGAAGAGGAATCTCTTAAATGCGTTGCTCAGTATGTTGGAACAGGGGCTGGAACTGATTCAGATGGCATTACCTGCACATGTACAGTTCGTGCAAGTTTTTACAACAATAACGAGTATAAAATCGATATGAATGCGACAGCCGTAGCTTCTGGAGAAGAGGGGACTGGCACTGCAACTATTGACGGCACTGTAGAAATCGGAACTTACACAGGCGATGCTACAAAAGACGGCACTATCAAATGTACTGCAACAAAAGAATATGATGACGAGCAGGAAAAACTCGTAGACGTTAAAAACAAAACTACGGATGAAGTAACAATCGCAAACGGTGAGTTTACTCTTGATTTGTCAGAAGATTTTGAAATTGAGGGTTTTGAAGTAACTTTGAAGCGAAAATAATCGATAAAAATTCCTCACTTAGTCGTGGTCCTTATCGCCACGGCTAGAACTCCCTGCAAGGCGATTGAAAGCCTTTCCCTATTTGATATAAAATGAATCCATGAATGCAATTATAACAGTCGTCGGAAGCGACAAAGTGGGAATCATCGCTGAGGTGAGTGCATTGCTTGCCCAGCATAAAATCAATATTGCTGATATTACTCAGACAATTCTTTCTGGCAACTTCGTGATGATGATGATGGTTGACTTTGCGAACGCAGATGTCTCTATCGATGAAATGCGCACGACACTGAACGAGACGAGCCAAAAAATGCACGTGGAAATCAATTTGATGTCCGAAAAAGTTTTTGGCGCAATGAACAGACTATAAACGGAAACGCAGAAACTGAGCTTTGCAAAACAAATCAACTTGTGCGTTTCCCGAAAGTTTTCCTGGCGGAAAACTCTCGCTTTTGTGGGTGCACTTTGCGAGCCTAAAGGTCAGTCTTGTTGCTCGCGCTGTGCTCGCAACTTTAGGAAAATAAGTCCACTTGTAAGCTGCCTTTCTACCATATTTGGTAACGGAACAAGACTATAAGTTGACTAAAAATCTTAGGGGCAGTAGCGAAAACGAAGCAAAAAAATGATTCTGAGCTTTGCGAACGAAGTGAGTGCTCAGCTGCATTTTTTGAAGCGTTGTAGTGGATGCCCCTAAGATTTTTATATCGGTAAGTTTACTTCCTTGCTACGATTACCATCGTCCGCGCATTTTGATTGTACGGGCTAAAATCAAAGTCGCCGTAAATTTCAACGGATTCAAAACCGATTTCCAAAAGAATCTTTTTTAATTCAATCGCAGAATAAAGCCGCTGAACAAATTCATGCTCGATTCGCTCACCGGTCTTATTGTCAATTAAAATCCAGCGGGAACGCAAACCTTCCCATGCGCCCACAACGCCAAAATCGGTGAGTACGGTTTTTCCTGAACGCTCAAACCATTCTCCCTCGGTAAAATCTTTTACGGCAATCTCTCGGCTCAGGCTTTCGAGAATAAAAAAGCCGTTGTCGTTCAGCGAATCATAAATATTTTTGATAATCTGTCGGTCTTCTTCGGGGGTGTCGCAATATCCAATCGAAGTGAACAAACTCGTTGCTGCATCAAATTTTTTTTCAGTTTTGAACGTGCGTAAATCAGCGCGAATCAGTTCCATGTCAACGCCCTCGTCATTTGCAGTCTCCGCGGCGGCGTCAAGCTCGCTCTGAATCAAATCGACTCCGGTAACGTTCAGTCCGAGCATGGCAAGTTCCACTGCAACACGGCCCGGCCCACAGCCCGCTTCAAGAATCTTTGCACCTTTAGAAAGCCCCGCGATTCGGCAAATGCTTTCTGCCACTGCAGGAGCCTCAGACCAACGTTGTGCATCGAACATAACAGGCCCGTAATTCTTCCAAAAATCCTCATTCTCAAACCAACTCAAAGTGCACCTCCGTTTTGAATCTCTCGGCAAAAAGATACTGCAAATTCCAGAAAGATTCAAACGAGAGTCTTGCTAAAAGGTTTCGTCGGAGCTGATTAAAAAGTATTGTTATGCGGAACGTGTTTCAGCATCTGTACAGAAGTTTTTAAGACTGTTAAAAGTTTTGATATTTTAGAGATGTTAAAATAATATGACATTAAAATGCAAAAATATTTTCACTTTTTTACAAAACACTATTGACTTATCCCTCCCATACCGATGTATAGTCTAAATCCTAATAAAAATTTATTTATAAACAAATAGGAGCTATTTATGAAAAAACTTATTAAGTTTGCAGCAGTTCTTTTTAGCGCAGCTGTTTTGTTCACGGCTTGTTCTGATGGTAGCTCTGACGATTCTTCTTCAGAGGAAAAGTCAAGAAAAAAACAATGAGACAGAACTTGTTGTTAGCGACAAAGGCTACAATATCATTTTTGATAAAAATGACGGTTCGGGTGAAAAAATTGTCGAAAATTACGATACAGATTCAAAGACTGTGATTCAAGTCGATGTTTACAAGGCACGATTTACTCGTGAGGGCTACACTTTACTTGGCTACTCTAAGCATCCAGAATCAACCTTCAGAATTCTGTTAAAGTTTTTCATCAAAACTGATTCAAGCGGAGAAAAGGGCAAAGAAACTTGGTATGCAATCTGGCAGAAAAATGATGAATTCAAAGTAAACTATTATTTTTCATCTGATTTTTCTGACGGCGAAGCACCTAAAAAAATTGTAGGAACTTTTCCTGTAGATAAAAAGAGTGGTAAGGCAGAAGTAAAATATGCAGAATGCCCGTGGACAAAAGATGGGTATGTTTTTGCCGGCTGGTCAGACGACTTTGGAGAAGTATATCCGCTCACAACAGAAAAAATTAATGGTGACGAAAACCGCACAGCATGTTGGGTGCCGGTTGAAAAAATCAATGAACTTTACAAAATAACTTATCACGCAAATAACGGCACAGACGAGAAAATTGAGCGTTATTACAAGTCTGGTGCTTATCAGGACTGTATTATTTCTGATTGCAGTTTTGAATATGAAAACAAGTATTTTAATGGGTGGGGACTATCTGCAGATGCAACTTACGGTTGGCGTGCAAACGAAAATTATGAACCAAAAAACCATAACACAGACTTGTATGCTATATGGGGAAACCTTGTAACCATAACATTTAATGCAAACGACGGAAGCGCTTCTCCTGCAACAAAGATTCAACAAGTCAAAGAATCTCACTCTGAATCGCTCGAGGAAAATACATTTACCCGCGAAGGATATTTGTTTGGCGGTTGGGCAAAGTCAGCAGATGCAGCAAGCGCTTTGTATAAAGACAAAAACTCAGTCTCGCTTTCTTCAGACATTGTTCTTTACGCAGTTTGGTGTGCACCTTGCAAAATCACTTTTAATGTAAATGACGGTTCTGAAAATCCTAAAACATACGAGCAGACTCTTCCGGCTGGTGTTAAAACTTGGATCAATCCTAAACTTCCAGAAGAAGACAATGCAAAACTTGAAGACTACACTTTCTGCGGATGGAGTACAGATGCAACAAAGACATATAACGAAAAAGAAAAGTGGGATAATTTTTCAATAACAAAAGATACCACTTATTATGGTGTATGGGTGAAAAAGCCGGTTATCACTTTACACGCTAACTATGAGGGTGCTGCTCCTGAATCTTCTCAGATGAAAGTTGAATACAAAGAAGAACTTAAGAATTCAAAATTAAAAGATATATTCAAGCGCGAAGGAAAGGTTTTGTACGGCTGGTCTGAATTTTCTGAGTCGAAATATCCTCAGTATTACTGTTACGGAAACAACAGTGATAGAGGACTTGTACCAACCAAAGATTCTGACCTGTATGCTATCTGGAGAAACGAAAAGCTTACAATTACTTTCAATGCCAATGACGGCTCGGCTAATCCGGCAACAAAAACTCAGCAGGCAGATTTCGGAGAACGCTATGTAGAACTTGACGAAAACACATTTGTACGCGATGGTTATACTTTTCAAGGTTGGGATACCAGTGAAGACTCTAGAACTCCATGGTACTCAATAGACCCTTCTGGTGTTATAACTTTATCTAGTAACTTTTATGATGACATAACTCTTTATGCCATCTGGAAAAAGAACTAATTAGCACTTAATTAATTTTCGACCTTCTGTGTTTTGCAGAAGGTCTTTTTTTGCGCAAACCGCCCGCCCAAAATCGGAGCGAGCTGTCTTCAAAAATTGTCACTGGATTTGAAAAATCTAACGATTTTTCTTTAGCAGGTGGGATTTCGTAGAAATTCCGAATCAATCAGCATTCTGCATTACTTTTTCCCTTTGCCTGTGCTATGATGAGCATAATAATTAAGGAGGAAAAAATGCTTGTAGTGTCATACGCAGATTTTTTTGCGAATCCTTCCCAGTACAAAAACGAAGCCGCCATTTCTGGTCTGAAAATTCTGCCGGAGAAAAAACAGAAGAAACTTTCCCGCAAAGTTCAGGAGAAACTGGATGCCCTGAATGCAATTGTTGGTCTTATTCCGCCTGAAGTGGATGCTGACGCATTATTAGCAGAGCGCAGGATGTCAAAATGAAAATCCTTATAGACACGAATGTCATTATTGACATCATAAACAACAGAAAAGAATTCGTACAGGATTCATTCGCAGCATTGCAAGTTGTGCTCAAAGAGTATAAGGCATGTGTATCAACAACGACGGTCACAGATGTTATCTACATAACGAAAAAGGCATTTGAAGATTTCGGAAGTCAGAAGCAAGCACTTTCCTTATTTTTCTCAAAATTAAAGATTCTTCCTGTCACCAAAAAGGAAATAAAAAAGGCTTTCTCTTCTCCGATGAAAGATTTTGAGGATGCTGTTCAGGCTTTTTGTGCGAAAAAGGCAGGAGCAAAACTAATTATAACTAGAAATATAAAAGACTATACACTTTCCCCTGTAAAAGCAATTTCACCTACTGATTTTCTAAAAACATGGTAGACGTAATAAAAAGTGCATAAAAAAGCCCGCCCCGAATCGGAGCGAGCCGTCCTGTGATTTTACCCGCTTGCCGAACGGCAATGTCGGGTAGAAATTAATTTGACACGCTTGACGCAAGTCAAGTCGTGCTCATAGCGTTTTATACTGCACACGAAGTGTGTCAGCGTAAAACTTATTAGACAAGACCCTGAGCCATCATAGCTCTTGCTACTTTCAAGAAGCCGTAGATGTTTGCGCCTGAAACGTAGTCTACAGTTGCGCTTGGAGCGAACTTTTTAGCTGTTTCGTAAGCGTTGTCGTGGATGTTTGTCATAATCTGCTTGAGTTTTGCATCAACCTCTTCGCGAGTCCATGAGAGGCGCTCTGAGTTCTGAGACATTTCAAGGCCAGAAACTGCTACACCGCCGGCGTTTGAAGCTTTTCCTGGAGCAAAGAGAACGCCCTTTGACTGCAGATAAGCGATTGCATCTGCACGAGTTGGCATGTTAGCGCCCTCTGCAACGAGTTTTACGCCGTTAGCAACGAGCTTTTCAGCATCTTCCATGTAGATTTCGTCCTGAGTAGCGCATGGGAATGCACAGTCAGCTTTAACTCCCCATGGCTTTTCGCCCTTGAAGAATTTTGCCTTTGGATATTTTTTAACGTAAGCGTCAATCTTTTCGCGGCGAGCACGGAATTCCATAACGTAAGCGAGCTTCTCAGCGTCGATTCCGTCTTCGTCAAGGATGTAACCTGTTGAATCAGAAAGTGTGATAACTTTTCCGCCCAACTGAGTAACTTTCTCACAAGCGTACTGAGCAACGTTTCCGTCACCAGAAATGATTGCTGTCTTGCCCTTGAAGTCTGTTCCGGCAGCTTTGAGCATGCACTCTGCAAAGTAGATAAGACCGTAGCCTGTAGCTTCTGGACGAATCAAAGAACCGCCGAAGTCCAATCCTTTACCTGTAAGAACACCTGTAAAGTTGTTTACGATTCTCTTGTACTGACCGAACATCCAAGCTACTTCGCGTCCGCCTACACCTTTGTCTCCGGCTGGAACGTCTGTATCTGCACCAATGTGGCGATAAAGTTCTGTCATAAATGACTGGCAGAATCTCATAACTTCTCCGTCTGATTTTCCGTGTGGATCGAAGTCAGAACCACCTTTGCCGCCGCCCATTGGAAGGGTTGTCAAAGAGTTTTTGAGAACCTGCTCGAATCCCAAGAATTTAAGAACGTCAAGACCAACTTCTGGAGAGAATCGGAGACCTCCTTTGTAAGGTCCGATTGCAGAGTTGAACTGAACGCGGAATCCGCGATTTACGTGTGGCTTACCCTGATCATCTGTCCACGGAACTCGGAACATGATGATTCTTTCAGGTTCTACAAATCGTTCGAGAACTGCTGTGGTCTCAAGCTCAGGCATTGTGTCTACAACTGGCGAAAGTGTCTCCAAAACGAGACCGGCTGCCTGCAAAAAATGCTCCTGGTCAGCATAGCGACCCTGAAGTTCTTCCCAAACACGCTTGCAGTAAGCGTTCTTAACGTTAAAAGATTTGATAGCCATATCGCGTAACTCCTTGGCTCGGTTTGCGTTTCGCATCCCGATTTTTTAATGTCTGCGTTTTTTAATTCAAAAAATGCAAAAAAAAAGACAAAAATGTCTCAAACAAAACTCGACGATTTTTCTGACGGGCAGAATAAAACCTCAAGGTTTATTTTAGACATCTTTGTCTGCAAGTTAGTTTAGTGAAAATAAAAATCCGTGTCTAGCATTTACGAAAAAAGGCAGAATAAATTTTTGTCTTTTTCTCGCCATATTGCCCAGGCACGGATTAGGCGTTCCTCAGGGGGTTAAAAAATTAGAGGGTTCCGCCTTCTACTACAAGGTTGTTTGCATCAGACTGCGGACCGTACACTTCCCGGAGTGTTGCTTCGTAGTCTGCGTGGAAGAACTGTTCTTTTGCCAGGGACTTGATTTCATCGTTAATCCAGTTAAGGAGTTCTGTATTTCCTTTCTGAACTGCCGGTGCGATTGTGTCCAGGTCTCCGAGGGATTCGATTCCGACTGTAAAGCCGTTGTTTTCAATTGCCCAGGCAAGAACTTCCGTGTTGTCTGTGGAAAGAGCTGCTCCGCGGCCGTCAAGAAGTGCGTTGTAAGCTTCTGCATACTGGTCGAATTTAAGCAACTTAACTTCTGGGTAATGTTCCGTAAAATATGTTTCTGCCGTCGTTCCTTTTGCAATGATGAGTGTTTTTCCGTTTAAGTCTTCCGGAGTTTTTATAAGGTCGTTGTCATTTGAAACTACGCCGAGGGCACATTTCATGTACGGCAGCGCGAAATCTACTTTTTCTGCGCGGGCTGGCGTTACTGTAAAATTTGCAAGTACAAGGTCAACTTTCTTGGTTTCAAGAACTTCAACTCGTGCGGCTGCTTCAACAGGAACGTATTCTGCTTTTACGCCAAGGTCTGCGGCAATTCGCTCCGCAAAGTAAACGTCGTATCCCTGGTACTTTCCGTTTTCATCAACATAACCAAAAGGTTTCTTGTCGCTGAAAACTGCAATCTTGATTGTTCCACGTTCCTTTATCTTTTCAATTGAAGATTTTTCAGAAACAGGTTCTGCTTTTGCTTCTGATTCCTTTTTCTGGCATCCTGCAAATAAAGCAAGAATCAATGCCGAAATTGCGATGAGACTTAGTATTTTTTTCATATCGACTCCTTGATTTGAGAATTTAATGAAATAGTTGTACCGTTTTATTACCTAGTATGTCAATAGGTAATATGTGAAATTTATCAATTCTCAATTTTCAGTTTTCACTCGCTTTGGATGTGTTCATTTCCAGCTGTCCTTGATTCAAACGTAAAAGTTTTCAAAAAATTTCTTGCGCGTTCTGTCTTAGGATTTGTAAAAAATTCTTCCGGAGAGGCCTCTTCTACGATGTTGCCGCCTTCACCCAAAAAAATGATTCTGTCTGCTATTGCGCGGGCAAAAGCCATCTGATGAGTTACGATAATCATCGTTTTTCCTTCTTTTGCAAGGTCCATCATAAGGTCAAGGACTTCCCGCACCATTTCGGGGTCAAGGGCCGCAGTAACTTCGTCAAAAAGCATGATTTCAGGATGCATACAAAGGGCGCGGACAATCGCTGTGCGTTGTTTTTGTCCTCCTGAAAGTTGGCGCGGAAAGGAATTTTTTTATCGATAAGGCCGATTCTTTTTAAAAGCTGCTCAGCCTCGTTTTTTACTTCTGCCGGGTTTCTTTTTTGCACTTTTACTGGTGCAAGAAGAATGTTTTTAAGAACCGTAAGGTGCGGAAACAGTTCATAGCTCTGAAAAACCATTCCGATTTTCTGACGGATTAAGTGCATGTCTTTTTTTCGGTTTGAAATCAATTCGCCGTCAAGAAGAATTTCTCCGCCCTGAATTTTTTCAAGCCCGTTTATACAGCGGAGAAGAGTAGATTTTCCGCAGCCGGAAGGTCCTAAAATAACGACGACTTCGCCTTTTTTTACCGAAAGACTCAAATTCTCTATGATTGTCACGCCGTCTGAAAATGTTTTCTGTAAATTTTTTATTTCTAAAAGTGCCATATTCTATTCCTTTCTGAAATCCCTAAAAATCCGAATTTTAGATTTTTTGTCGCTTTTCAATATACTTTGCCAGAATCGAAAGTACTTCGCAGACCAGAAAGTACATAAAAAAAATGACTGCATAAACTGCAATTGATGCCGTTGGAATTGTCATTCTGTTTGCGTCGATAATCTGCTGTCCGATTTTTACAACTTCGATTACGCCCACAAAAACTATTAGGGAAGTGGTTTTTACCATTCTGGTTATAAGGTTCATGCAGAGCGGAACAAGTCTTCCGATTGCTTGCGGGGCAATTACATACAGAAAGATTTGCCGCTCTGTAAGTCCGAGCGCACGTCCGCTTTCGTATTGGTGTTCTGGCAGTGTCGTAATCGTGCCGCGTACCAGGTCTCCCATTTCTGCTGTTCCCCACAACGTAAATACAAGAATCGAAGCTGCTTCTCCGCTTAAGGAAATCCCAAATGAACGGGTCAGCCCGTAATAGGCGATGAACAGAAGAACCAGCTGTGGCATAATTCGCATGACTTCCAGATAGATTTTTGTTACTGCCTTAATTAGAGGATTTTTCCAGGTCATTGCGATTCCTAAAAGCGTTCCCAAAAAAATTGAAAAAATTACCGAAACGGCAGAAATCCAAATTGTGACCCAAAGCCCTGAAAGAAGCCTGAGAAAATTTGTGCCCATAAAAAGCACGCTGAATGCAGTTGAAATTGCTTCCGTCATTTAGTGCCTCCCGAATTGTGCGAAGTTAAGTTTCCGCTCCGCAATTCCTGTCAGGACTGAAATTGGAATCAACAGGATAAAATATGAAACGACAAGCATCATAAGGGCTTCTTCCGTTTTGTAATACAGCCCGATAAGGTCTTTTGCCACATACATTAAATCCGCCATTGCAACTGCACTGAAAACTGAAGTTTCTTTTATCAGAAAAAGTATATTTGCGCACAAGCCTGGCAAGGAAAGCGTAAATGCTTGCGGAAAAACGACATACAGCATTATCTGCATTTTTTTGAGTCCGAGGCTTTTTGCACTTTCAATCTGACTTTTTGAAACTGATTCCAGAGCCGACCGAAAAGTTTCTTCCATATAACTTCCGCCCAAGAACGTCATTCCAATCAAGCAACACTGAAGGGATGAAAGTTTTATGCCAATGCGCGGGCAGGCAAAATACAGAAAGAAAAGCTGAATGAGCAAAGGCGTGTTCCTTGAAAGCTCCACGTAGGCTCCTGCGATTTTTGAAAGGACTGGAACCTTTTCGTATCTGAGGAGCGAAGTTACAGTTCCGACTGCTATTGAAAGCAGAATGCCGGCAGCCGCGATGCGGAGTGTCAGCCATGCTGCTTCCTGGTACATAGGAATAAATTTTTGAATAAATGTAAAATCCATAATTTCCTAGTTAGTATATCTGAATTATATATATTTTGTCTTTAGAAATTCTGCTTATTTTAGTTGAAGCATGCTTTTTTTAATCGACCTTCAAATTCATTTTGGGAAACTCATCCGATTTTGTGGAGAAAAAACTGTGTCAATGTGATTTGTATAAAGTTTTGTTATTTATGAAAAATAGTTTAATTTTTCTTTAAAATTATTTGAATTTTTTAAAAGGTAGATTAATATTAATTTAAGTATGTTTTTAGATTGAAACGAAATCAAAATACCCAAGTTCCCCTGCCAGCCCGCAGAAACATTTCGTTAGATGCATGAAAGCATATTTATCCCCTATTTTTTTTAGGCCGAATTTCTGCAGAGGAATTCGGCTTTTTTTGTTTAAAGTGATAAAATTGAACGCAGAAATAATTTTTGGGCGCAGCTGAACGCAAATGTGTGCTGATTGGGTTCGGATATATTCAAAAAAAATTTTATTTGGAGGAAGCCATGAACGAAAAAATTGAAAAGTTGCAGAAAATGATTGATGAGTCTTCTAAGATTGTTTTTTTTGGCGGTGCGGGAGTTTCTACCGAGAGCGGAATTCCTGATTTTAGGAGTCAGGATGGCTTGTACAACCAAAAATGGAAGTATCCGCCGGAAGTTATCATCTCTAGGTCTTTTTTTGACAAAAATCCGAAAGAATTCTACAGATTTTATCGTGAAAAATTGATTATAAAAGATGTGAAGCCAAATGTTACGCATTTAAAACTTGCGGAACTGGAAAGGACCGGAAAACTTTCTGCCGTGGTTACGCAGAATATAGACGGACTTCATCAGGAAGCGGGGAGCAAGCGGGTTTTTGAGCTTCACGGAAGCACTTTGCGCAATTTCTGCATGAATTGTCATGCTCCGTACGGAATTGATTTTATTGCCGAGAGCGAGAATGCCGAGGACAAAATTCCCCGTTGCACTAAATGTGGCGGAATCGTTAAGCCGGACGTTGTTCTGTACGAGGAAGGTCTTGATGAAAATGTTATTGAAGGCGCGATAAACGCGATTTCTGAGGCCGACATGCTGATTATTGGCGGTACGTCGCTCGTGGTTTATCCTGCCGCGGGGTTGATTCGCTATTTTAGGGGAAATCATTTGGTTTTGATTAACAAAAGCGAGACTGCCGCCGATGCGAACGCGGATTTGGTGATTCACGATTCGCTTGGAAAAGTCTTTGAGCAGATAAAAGTCTAAGCGCTGAGCTTTCACTGGTGGTTGGCTTTGTCAAAACCGCCTTTTTATCTGTTAGAAAAGAAAAATATATTTTTTGGGAGAAAAAAATGAGAATTGCTCTTATTAATGAGAATTCACAGGCTGCAAAAAATGCAGTGATTGAGTCGGCTTTGAAGAAAGTTGTGGCTCCTCGTGGTTGGGAAGTTGTTAACTACGGAATGTATTCTGCTGATGATAAGGCTCAGCTCACTTACGTTCAGAACGGAATTCTTGCGGCTACGCTTTTGAATTCTGGTGCGGTTGACTTTGTTGTGACTGGTTGCGGAACTGGCGAGGGCGCAATGCTCGCGTTGAACAGTTTTCCTGGCGTAATTTGCGGTCACGTTGCAACTCCTTTGGACGCGTACACTTTTGCACAGATTAACGACGGAAATGCGATTTCTATTCCGTTTGCGCTCGGTTTTGGCTGGGGCGGAGATTTGAATCTTGAGTACATTTTTGAAAAGCTCTTCTCTGAGCCGTTTGGCGGCGGATATCCAAAGGAGCGCGTTGTTCCTGAGCAGAGAAACAAGAAGATTCTTGACGGCGTTCGTGCGACTGTATTCAAGCCGTTCACCGACATTTTAAAGTCTCTCGACAAAGATTTGGTAAAAGGTGCTTTTGCCGGCGAGAAATTCCAGGAATATTTCTTCCGAGATGCAAAAGACGAGGCTATAAAAGAGACTGTAAAAGCTTTGTTGGCATAAGATAAGCGACTGAAAAGTTAGAGTTTTCAGACGAAGGGGGATGTCCTAAAAGTATTGTCATTCTGAATTTGTTTCAGTATCTACGCTTCATATAGTGTAGAGATTCCGAAACGAGTTCGGAATGACACTGTGTTAAGAACTTATTGGACAGCCCCTTTTTTTTAATATCAGATAGTTGGTTAAAAAAAAGTATTAAAATCTGTAGTTTTTTGACTTTTTCGAATCCTGTTTACAAACTTGAAAATCCATATAACTGCACTTTTCCGCCTGCCAGACAAATAATCGATGAATTTCCGGGCTTTTGGAAATTGCGAGCGGCGCGCGGAGCAATAAAACAGCCTCTCCGAGTCGCCGCAGTGCTTGTCGCGGCGAGTCGGAAGCCCCTGTAAGTGGCCCCGCCAAAGCGCGAGTTTTGGGAAACGCTAAAAGCTATTTTGTGCTTGGAAAATTTTACGTGTGCGTTTCCGAAAAGTCGC
>NZ_JPUF01000029.1 GCF_014737315.1 Treponema zioleckii
GTTTCCTTGCGTTAGGCACAAAAGCCCCGGAAAGAAATCTCACAAAAATTGCGAACGGCGCGCGAGCAATGAATCTGCATATCGAACACCTTCAGAGAAACTTTCCAGAGCGCGAGTTTTTGGAAACGCTAAAAATGAACTTTACGGTCTGAAAGCCAACTCATGCGTTTTCGAAAACTCGCGGGAAACGCACGAGCAGAAACTAAATCTCCAAACCAAACGTGTAGCGTTTCCTTGCGTTAGGCACTGGAGGGGCGCGAAGCGCGTGCGTAGCACCAACCGTAGGGGCGCCCGGAAGCGCCGACCGAGCGCAAGCGAGGGAACGCCCAAAAGACTCTACCTTACAATATTTTAAGATAGGCTTTGGCAAGTTGTAAAAATTTTTTGATAGTTTTATAATTAAGCGATTAATTTTTTTATTTTATTTTGTAAGAGGATTTTTATGGTAATTTTGACTTTGAACTGCGGTTCATCATCTGCAAAGTATCAGGTTTATGATTGGGACAACAAAGACGTTCTTGCAACTGGTGTTGTAGAGCGCGTTACTGCTCCTGGTTCAGTTATCACTCACAAACCAAAGGGAAAAGACAAGTTCGTTCTCGAAAGCCCTTGTCCAACACACAAAGAAGCTATCGAATTGATTTTGAACGCCATCACAGACAAAGACCACGGCGTTATTTCTGACATGAGCGTTATTGGCGCTGTAGGACACCGCGTACTCCACGGCGGCGACAAATTCACAAAATCTGTAAAAGTCACTCCAGAAGTTCTCGACACTTTCCGCTCGGTAATCGGTCTCGGACCTCTCCACATGCCAGCTAACATCATGGGAATCGAGGCTGCTCAGAAAGTTCTTCCGAACGTTCCACACGTTGCTGTAATGGACACAGCTTGGCACCAGACTATGCCGCCAGCTTCTTACCGCTATGCAATTCCAAAGGAATGGTATGAGAAATACGCAGCACGACGCTACGGATTCCACGGAACTTCTTTCCTCTACACTGCAAAACGTGCCTCTGTTCTTCTTCACAAAGCTCCAAAAGACACGAACGTTATTATCGCTCACGTTGGAAACGGTGCTTCTATGTGTGCTGTTAAGAACGGATGCTGTTTTGACACTTCAATGGGTATCACTCCGCTCGAAGGTCTCGTAATGGGAACTCGAACCGGCGACATGGACCCGGCTCTTCCATTCTACATCATGCGCCAGACTGGTATGACTCCTGATGAGATGGACACTGCAATGAACAAAAAATCAGGTCTTCTCGGTCTTACAGGAAAATCTTCTGACCGACGCGACGTTGAAGAGAATGCAAAGAAAGGCGATGCAGACAGCCAGCTCGCAATGGACATGGAATGCTACCGCCTCAAGAAATACTTTGGTGCTTACATGGCAGCAATCGGTCCTGTAGACGCTATCGTTTACACAGCAGGTGTTGGCGAGCACTCTGCAACAATCCGTGCAAAGGCTCTCGAAGGCTTGGAATGGCTCGGCGTAAAAATAGACCCAGTAAAGAACAAGCTTGCAAACACAGGAAACGCAGAGACTTGCATCTCGGCAGATGACTCAAAAGTTAAGGTTTTCGTAATCCCGACAGACGAAGAGCTTGTAATGACCGAAGATGCATTCGCAATCATGCAGGGAACTTACGACGTTCACACGAACTTTACATACTCATTCCAGGACCCGGCTTACCGCAACAAGGCACGCGAAGCTGCCCTCGAAAAAGAGCTTGCAAAGAATCCTGACCTTGCAAAAATCATCGTTCGCCCATAGTTTTGCGTAACGACTAAAAAAGGGCTTGCCTGAATTGAAGTGCACTTCAAATTAGGGCAAGCCTTTTTTTGTTAAGAATTTATAAAACGGCTTAGCCCTGCGGAATGCTCAATTTTTTCCTTTTGAACATCACCGATTTTATATTTATTAATCTCGTACATTTTATAAAAGCAACCCGGATCTTGAGAAAGCAGAAGCAACATTCGGTTTGAAGAACTCGGTTTTTCACCTTGCTCGTATTTGTTTATCGTCAATTCACCCATTCCAAGAATCATCGCGAACGCTTTTTGACTAGCATTGTATTTTTCTCGAATCGAAATTATTTTTTCTGGCGTAAGTTCATTTTCAGCATATTCTGCGGATTGTTTTCCCAATTTAAGAGATTCTTCCAGCTGTTCCATTGTCTGAAATTCACTACCACAAACAGAACACTTATACATTGGCACCAAGAATGAAATATTCTTGCCTTTTATAACCACGTTCGTTTCTTTTCGGATTTCCGAAACAACTACAATTTTTTCGCAATCCGGACAAGACATTTCTTTAATCATATTGTCCCTCCTTATGAAATGACATAACAACCCCTGCATCCCCATTTTTATCAGTCCAAATTTTTAGCTTAATATACAATTTTGTATCCTTATAATTCTGCAAGAAAACCATTACGTCGCCAGCAGAACCATTATCATCGGCTGTGGGGCCGCTATAAAAATTTTCAGGTCGCAATTCTTTTACAAAGCCCAACACATCACTAACACTCAAACCTTCGTCAAACAAGAACTGCATTGTTTTTTGTCTGTTACGAGGTTTGAATATCAGTTTGTTCTCAGCAATCAATTTTTGCAATCTCATAATAAAAATCGACGCTGATAAATTATCATTCATAGAAAAACTACCTTTTTATATCACTATTTTTTAATACCAATATATCTTTGCAAGTTTTCCCTGTCAAGTTTATCCTTCAGGCAGAGCCTTAAAATTGTAGACCGGCTTTAGGATTTTAGTGATTTCCACGGTCGGTTCGATGGCTTTTTGGCTTTCTTCGAGTCCTCGGTACGCGAACGGGGATTCGTCCAAAGTTTTCTTTGAGATGCACGAAGAATAAATTCCTTTCATCGCGGATTTGAAAGCACTCAGCGTAAAAGATTTTTTTACATCCTCGCGCTTCATAATGCGACCTGAGCCATGAGGTGCAGAAAAATTCCACTCGGCGTTTCCTTTGCCACGTCCGAGAATTATTCCGTCGCGCATATTGATTGGAATAATAACGCGCTCATTTTTTTGGGCAGAAACCGCGCCTTTTCGTAAAATCGGCTTTTCCGCGCGGAAGTCCACGTAATTGTGAACGCACGAATACGGATCGTCGATTTTCCACTTCATGCCGCGAACAAGTTCATCGATAATCGCGAGCCTGTTCAGTTCCGCGAACGTCTGAACGACAGAAACGTCAGAAAGATACGAATTCATCAAACTTTCTTCTATATAAGTAAGCTCAAACGGAACGTCCTCTCCGTGATTTTTCATAACACGACTCCCTTCCCCAAGATAAAAATCAGCGACCTCTTTTCCGAGATGACGGCTTCCAGAATGAACGACGATAAAAAAATCCCCGTCCTCGTCCCTGTCAATCTCGATAAAATGATTTCCCCCGCCCAAAGAGCCAAGACTCAGCACGGCTTTTTCTTTGTAAACATGCGCGCCACATTCAAGGCGAGAAAAATCAAAATCCGCCGAAAAACGATGAGGCTTTTTACGCAACGCTGGGAATCAATGGCCGAATCAGAATAATTAAAAATTGTCGATAAAAGTAATTCCCACGAAACCTGAATAATCTCTTCCTTGCAGTTGAGATTTTTATTGAAGAAAAAAACGGTGCTATTTGTGCATTTGAATTCAAATACAACCCGAAAAAAGCCAACGCAAAATGTCCGCTCACATTCTCAAAAACCTACCCGGAGATTTCGTTTGCGGTGGTGACGAGAGAGAATTATGCGGAGTTTGTGGGGGAAGTAGATTATTTTTCAGGCTTGATGTCGATACCAAGTTTTGCAGCACCATTTATGAAGCTCTTCATATTATCAGGTTTCCATTGTGTTGAAACAGCAACCTGAGTCCCGTCAGAAAGAGTTATAGGATGTTTATTGAATCGACTGCCAGCCCATTGCTGAGGAGTCACTTCTTCCAAACGACGAATCATTTTTCCAAACCCCGGTTTTGCCATAGAATCGGGGAAAGCTGCCTGAAGTTCACTAAATGAAATGCCAGTGTGTGATTCGACATAAAACTGAACAGTTTTATGTACGGTTGAACCTTTTCCACCAGTTGGCATACCATTCACCATGAACTGCGTATTGTCTTTCGAACCGAAGTTTTGGCTTAGAGAGAATGATTGATTTACCTTTGCTGTATGCGGTAAGAATACAGGAGCAACTGATACCAACTTTTTATCTATTGAAATATTGTATTCCTCAAGAATCTTCTCAATATCAGCAGCAGGATATTTTTCTGAAAAATAATTTTTGAGCAGTTTCATAATCAAATTTGCTGAAAGTTCTTTTTTGATTTTGCTCTCACTATTTTTCTTTTCGTTACTTTCTTTTATGAAATCTTTGATTTTCTGCTTATCGAAATTGTCCTTGGAGAAAAGTTCTACAAAACGGCTTCCGTTCGGATTGTCTTGTGTGAATGGGATTTCAACAAAGGAATAGAAATTTTCTTTTGCAGTAAAATCATAATCGTAGATATAAAGATTGTCACAGACAAGAATACCTAAGTCGATTTTTAACTGATTCAAATAACTAAAAAGCTGATCTTTACCTTCGTGCAGAGTGTGACGTTTTAACTCCATAACAAATAAATCTTCGTTACTGTTTTTTATCACTATATCCGCTCTTTTTGTCATCACTCCCATTTTTACACAACGTTGGGGATCAATGTCAGAATCACAGTAATTAAAAATTGTCGCTAAAAGCAATTCCCACGCTGTCTGAACAATCTCTTCTTTGCTGTTGAGATTTTTATTGAATTGTGCAACTATTTTGTTCCATGCTTCCGTGTAAGTCATTTTAATTCTCCAAAACCAACTTTACATTAAATTCTTTGACTTCGATTTTTTCAATTAAATCAGGATTAAAAGTGTCTAAAACTTCTTCACGAACAGTCTCATCATCGAGAGTTGCAATTATAACACCTTCGATATCTTTATCCTTCAGTTCTTTTATTTTTTTTGTCGTTTTGCATTGCCTTTACAGTTTTCTCATAACTCTCTGCAGAAACCTTTCTTGCTTCAAGAACAACGACAAGAAGCTCATTGTTCTTTTCAAGATATTTGGCTCCTAATAAATCAGGCTTAACTGCACCAGATATTTTGTATGAAGGGAACAACTCTTGCCAATAAATTCCAAACAACTTATTTAACGCAGAAGAATCTACTACTTGTTTTGCATTTTCTACATTGATTTTTTTATTGAGAACAAAAACTGGCTTATGCACTGCCCAAAAAGGCACTTCTTTTACGAAAGCCATGTATTTATTTATCGCGCACCTATAATTTCCTAATCGTTCTGGGTGCTTAACCTCCTTGAAATCTTTGTTTTCCATTATTTCATCTAAATATTTCAAAGAAGTTGCAGTTTTTTCTAAATCACATTCTGTGAAATCTGAAAAATATGAAATATGAAAACCTTTTTTTAGCTCCAAAATTTCTGAAACTTTATTCAAATATGTTGTATAACAGTTAGCTGGACCTGGTCTCATTTTTCCTTCTTTTATACACCAATTAATAAATTCTTGCTTTTTACTCATAAATTTTTCCTATTATACTTGTCTAGTTTCACACAACAAAGTAAAACACATTTTTTATTTTTGTCTAAAGAAGTTTATTAAGAATTTCAGTTATTTTCAAGATAAATTAAATCCCACCCACAGAACTCAATTTACAGCGTTCTGCCGAATATTCGCCCTATTGGCTAGCAAATCCGGCACCAACCAATTTTCCATAATTTTCCTCCTTTCCTATTCATCACGCGGCTTTTTCATCAGAGATTTATTTGTACGCCTCTGCAATTCAAAATCAATTTCAAAAATATCGTAGATTTTATTCTGCAAGAAACTTTTGATTATCTTGTCGGCCTCGTCATATTCAGAAAAAACTTTTTTCATGTTCGTGAGTCTCCTTTTATGCGTATTATAACGCATGGTTTCAGCTTTCGCTGTATAAAAGGAAGGTGAATTTATGTAGAACTATTGTACATAATGACGCAGCCAGTTATTTGTTTCACCGTAGATATTTTTCCAGAAGTTATACCTGTCTCCCCAAAAGTCCTCCATAAGGTATGACCCATAGGTTGCTTGAGGCTCTACAAATATCCAATAGTCACAAGTGTTATCGCTTTTTACCCTAACAAACAAGTGGTTAAAACCATTGTCTCTGTTTCGATTTCTGACTATTTCACAGTAAGCAGGATTGAATACCTTATCCCACTGCTTCTTAAATTCCAAAGAATAATCAATACAGTTTATTTGACCGTCCAAATTGCAGTCATGCACTTTGCATTGAACACGCCAAAGAATATTCCATATTTCCTGGCTTTGCTTATCAAAAGCATTAAATGTTTGTGCATGTAAACATCCAGTGCAAATAAACAATAAGAATATGATTATCGTACCAAAAAGAAGTAAGGTAGCAAATGTACGCAGCTTTATTGATTTATATTGAAGTCTATCCCTAATAAGATAGCCGACAATATAATCAGCATCATGGTCACATTTCAGTTTATCACAAGTTGCAAGCTGACTATAGCAGTCAAGAATCTTTTTATACTTAGAGCAATTTGTACACTTTACTCTACAATCATTGAGATATTGATGACAAAGACATTCAGCTTTAACTTGTGCAAGCACTCGAATGTTTTTATCCATGTCAGTGTATTGCTCAAAAACAATGTGTTCGCCCATAAAGCCTCCTTATATGAAAAAAGCGTAAAACTCTTTTAAGCTGTATCACTTTCCGAAAACGGAAGGTGAATTTGTAGCTCGTCTTTTATCTGCGTTTCCATAAAAACACCGCACACGTTCTCTCAGTGCCCAAAACCGAACATGACTCCGTAAATGTAACCGTGCCCTTTTACGTAGGCGATATCCCAGCGAACGGGAAAGCCCACTGTTGCCCGAATGCCGCAGTTCACTTTCCAGGCGAGGGAAAAATCTTCCAGCCCGCAAAAACGGCTGCTCGTCCAGCCAACTCCGCAACCGCCGTAAAACGTAACGAATAACAGCTGCAATCCAAAATCCGCGCTGAACAAAACGGTATGGTTATTGTCGTGATTATAAAAATCAAGTTGATAAAACTTCGGAAAGCGATATTTATCCCCCTGCTCGCAACTAAAACTGCAATAGAAGTCATCGGCATCCTCTTCTTTTTCAAGCTCAATTGCCACTCCTGCTGAATAGATTCTCTCCATCAAACCGTCTTCATTGCGCCTATTCAAATCAAAATCGAACGACGGGAACGACCATGAAGGAGTCGGCCAATATCCGCCACCACCAAAATCAAAATCACCTTTACCAGCAGGATTTACAATGCAATATTTTTTTGAAGGAGGTACCTGAACTTCCTTTCCGCCAGAAACATAACCGCACACGACGTATCCCAGATTATCCGTCCAGGTCGGGTCAATCCAATACCACGAACCGTTGTTCCGCTGAATCCAAAGCCACGCATGATTTGTCGCACCGTCATGTGCATACACGGAAAGGCTTCTCCGTTCCTTGCAGTAGACTCCGTTCATCAAAATAACATACCGTCCGTCGTGGGAATCAACATAGCCGTAGCCATTCCAGCGCACCCGATTTTCTGGAACTGGGTCTTAAAGTTTTATAACTTTCGGATTGTTATCACTGACCGCGATGTACCATTCCTGATTTTTCATTCCCTTACGGTTGTAGTCATTTTGATTTTGTTTTATGCCGTTCCAAGCCGCCTCCGCGTAATCAAAACAGATTCCGTAAAAAGTCTGCGTGCGAGTGCGGTTGCCCGACATTTCTGCAAAACGTTTCGCCAGAAATTGCGGGGTGTAATAATCGTGCGGATCCTGAATATTTGAATAACCAGCCTCCGTATTCGAATAACGTCCGAGGCACGCTGTCTGCATGGCAAGGTCCTGCAGCAAGTCCGTAAACTCGTCGGCACGGCAAAAAGGTACAGCCAAAATCACAAAAATCCCCAAAATAATTCTTTTGATTTTCATAGCACTCTCCTTTGGTTCGGCTTCGCTCACCAACCATGATTTGCGTCATGCAGAATTTAGTTCAGCATAGCCAGTCACATTGAATCCCGCATTGATTTTAGTTGCAGGGCCAGATTGTAAGTCGTTCTTGTAACTCCGCTTGCGTAGCGGTTAACGCTCAAACGTCCGTAAATATTTCCATAGCCGTCCATAAGCCAGGGCGCGTTGTACGAATATTGGCTGAATGGACTGTACTGCGAGTAATCCGAGCCGTAAGTGCCGTATTTGTTAAAAATCGAAGATGAATTGTACTTTGAACCGTAGGTGCCGTAGCGATTGTAAATTGAATTTGAAGAATATTCGGATTCAAAAGTCCCCAAAAACGTACCGTCATCCGCAACAATCCTAAGCTGCGAAAGTGATTCCGCAAAACAAAGCGTTGCAAAAAGCATCAATGCCACAAATAAAATTTTTCGTTTCATAATTTTCCTCCTCATCTCGCTTTCAAAATAATCATACGACCACTTTGATTCAGAATTGTCGCTTTTTTGGCGACAGTTGATTTTTTACAACTCTTAAATTTTTGACGCAGATGAACGCAGAAAAGTACAGATGAGATGCAGGTATATTCAAAAAAAACAGAATCCTCCATAACTATCCGCGACTAATCTGCGAACATTCGTGTTTATCTGCGTTAGAAATCTGCAAAGTGATTTCTATGATTTTTTTCAAGCAAACTTGAATTTCTTGCTTGATGATATAGAATATAAATTACCTTCATTCCCAAGTCACGGGAATAAAAAAAGGAACTTTTATGGCTGTTGACTTTACGGAAAAATCAAAACGATTTCAGGCAATTGACGAGATTATCGCTTCAGGGAAAAAACTCAAATGGGATAAGATGGTTGCTGAGCTAGAATCAACATACGGAATCAAAACGAGCAAAACCACGTTCTTCCGCGACATTGCGGAGCTTCAGGAAAAATACAATGCGCCGATTGACGTTGATTTTGAAACGAGCGGGTACTTTTACACCGATGAAAAATATCGTCTCCCGCGATTCTACACGGACGAGAACGCGGCAAAGGCTGCAAAGCTCATAAAAACGCTCATGGACATGGTAAAAAACAATCCGCTTTACAAAGAAGCCCAGGAAGTTTTTGAATCACTTTCAATTGAGAATCACGATTTATCGACCGACAGAATACGAATCAGCAAAAAGAGCGAGAACGACAGGATTATTTTTGTTGGCGCCCCAAACTACAAGGTTGCTGCCGAAACCTGGCGACTAATCGAAAAAGCGCTGCACGAAAATCGGGTCATCACGTTCGATTACCAGTCAACCACAACGCAGGGACTTTTTCAGAGGCGAGTTCAGCCTTGGCAGCTGATTTTTGACAACGGAAACTGGAACCTGCACGGGCTTGACATAATCAAAAACGACAGCAGACGATACACTCTTGGCGAAATGCAAAATCTCCAGCTCACAAACGAGATTTTTACGCTCCCCAAAAATTATGACTTTCGCAAAATGACTCGCGGCTCATTCGGGTGCATGTGCCACAAGGACTACCTTGATTTTAAAATCCACCTGCACGGCTACGCCGCCCGTTACGCAAAAAACAGAATTTGGGGCGAGAACCAGAAAATCCTTCCAGACGAAAAAAATCCAGGTCCCGACGCGAAAAATCCAGGAATCATCTTGAGTTTTAGGAGCAACCAGCTTTATTCAATCCGCCACTGGACATGGCAATGGGCCGACGAAGCCATTCCGCTTGCGCCAAAAGAACTTGTAGAGGACTGGCTAAAAAAAAGAGAGAGCGTGAACAAGATTCAAATTGATTGAGTTCACTTCACTTCGTTCCACGAAGCAAATCAACTCTTCCGGTCACATTATTTTTTCGAATCTTTTAACGGTCTTCCGAATTTTTCGAAAAGCTCGCAGTTGGCTTCGGCATAAGATAACGATTGCGCGCGTAAAGCTCGCTCGTTTCGTCAGACTCGTCCTCCTCGTCGGGAAAAGCCACAGCATTAACGTCCGCACCGGAATCCACAAGGAACTTTACGAATTTGCTATCAGCATTCCCCTGCAAAAATCATCGTTCGCCCATAGTTTTGCGTAACGACTAAAAAAGGGCTTGCCTGAATTGAAGTGCACTTCAAATTAGGGCAAGCCTTTTTTGTTAGCGGAAATATTGTGAGATTCCGAATCATGTTCGGAATGACAGGCCACGGCAAGGCCAATCACAAAAGATTTATCGCTGGCAGCTTCCGTCGTGAACTTTTTTTGCAACTTCGGAACCGGCAAGAATCTCCACGAATTTCATCGCAAACTGTTCGGCAGTTCCAGGACCTCTTCCCGTAAGAAGATTTTTGTCGTACACGAACGGAACGTCGGCAACATGACTTCCAAAAGGAATTCCGTCGTTCATTCCTGGGTAGCAAGTCCACTTTCTGTCAGAAAGAACATTTGTTTTAGAGAGAACAACGGCAGGACTTGCGCACATCGCACAAACAAGCTTTCCGTTTTCATTCATTTTTTTTACCAAATCCAAAAGATAAGCGTTTGCCGCCAAATTGCTAGCGCCAGGCATTCCGCCCGGAAAATAAATTGCGTCCGGCAATGAAGAAGAAAGCTCCGCCTTAAAATCTTCAAGAACCACGTCCGCAATTACAGGAATATTGTGGCTGCCCGTAACAATCGAAGAAATTTCATCAGAATCAGCGGATGGAACAGAAACGGTCACAACGTCCTGACCCGCCCGGCGCAAATAATCAACAGGGGTAAGGGCTTCAATTTCCTCAAATCCAGGAGCTAAAAATACAGCAATTTTTGACATACAAACCTCACAAAATCATAATTTCTTCTATTATATCACACTTTTTCCATTCCGATTGTAAACATATTGCAAACTCACAAATCCGCTTAGAAAATTTTATACTTATTTTCAAATTTATTTAGAATCTATTTTCAAATTTAAAAAAAACAACGATAATATAAATAAGATGAAACAAGTTTTAATTATAGACGCACCACCAATGTTTAGAGAATTTTTGCGAGAAAAATTAGTCGCAGAAAAAGTTGGGGTTGAAATTGCAAATGGACAAAGAGACGCATTTACCAAACTTATTTCTACAATACCCGATTTGATTATTTTAAATATCGAAGACAACATAGAAGAATTCGTGGATTTTTTGGAGAAAAAAAAGAAGGACATCAACGCCAAAAATATCCCAGTAATAATTTCGGGTCCAGTCGCCTCAAAAGAAACCGTTGGAAATTTGATTCAATATGACGTAATAAAATATTTTACAAAACCTATAAAATTCGACGTTTTCTTTGAATCAATCGGACAGGTTCTCAAGCTCGGATTATCAATGGACACAACTCCATGCGTGCTCGACATTCATTTGAACAATAACATAATTTTCATTGAAATCGCAATGGGACTGAATCGCGAAAAAATTGCGATTTTAAAATACAAGCTTTCGGAGCTAATCGAAAAAAACAAAATCGAAACTCCAAAAGTCGTTCTTATGATGACGGATTTGAACCTGAGTTTTGTAGACGGATTGAATCTGGAACTTCTTTTTGACAACATAATTTCAAATAAGAGCATCGCGCACAAAAACATCAAGGTGCTTTCCCTTGACGAAATAACAAAAGACATGATTGAGGGACACCCTGAATACGACGGAATTGAAGTCGTCAGAAATCTTTCAGACGTTCTGAATTCCCTTGTCGGAAACAACAACTCAGAAGACTTGCACGACGCTATCAGCGAGAATTTTCTTACCGCCACAAAAGATGCGAACACAGGCTCAGTCGAAATGCGCTTTTACTCGGACAGCGGAGCCGCTGCAGATTCAGACGATGGCTCAACCATTACCGCACGAGCCGCGATTATCGATGACGATGTGGTTATCCGCGAACTTCTCAAAAAATCATTTGAAAACCTCGGATTCGAAGCAGAAACTTTCTCGAAAGGTTCAGAATTTATTCTTGAAGCCACAAGAAAAAAATTCTCAGTCCTTATTCTTGATATTTTTATGCCAGGACTTTCAGGTTTCGACATTTTAAAATCACTTCAAGACAGAAAAATAGTCATTCCAACGATTATTTATTCTCAGGCAATGCAAAAAGAAATGATTATGCAGTCGCTCCAGCTCGGAGCAAAAAGCTATCTTTTAAAGCCGCAGAAACCAGAAGTCGTAACTCAGAAAGCACTAGAAATCATAAATGCCTAAATCAACTTTAAGAATCGATGATGCGAGCCGATTTTTAGCCGGTACGCTTCACGAAATACGAACGCCAATCCAAACGATTGTAAGCACAATCGAATTAATTCAGGACACACGACTCGACAAGGAGCAGATGGAATATATCCGTCAAATTCAGTTCAGCGCGGAAGTCCTTTTGGATTTGGCAAACAATATTCTAGACTACACAAAAATCCGCTCAAAAGAATTCAAATTGGAAAATATTCCTTTTGACATTTCAAACGTAACAGAGCAGGTTGTTGACTTGATAAGCATTGAGGCATTCAACAAAGGCCTCGAAATCGTAACCGACATTCATCCGTCAGTACCGGCAATGGTCACTGGCGACCCGGTGCGCATTCAGCAAATCATGCTAAACCTTATTAAGAATGCCGTAAAATTCACCAACGAAGGATACATTCACGTAGTCCTCGCCTACTCTGACGATGACGGAATCTATTTTAAAGTCACCGACTCCGGAATCGGAATTTCGCCAGAAAAACAAAAACGGCTCTTTTCCGAATACTATCAGGCGGACGTTTCGACGTACAGAAAATTCGGCGGCACGGGATTAGGCCTTTCAATCTCAAAAAACCTAGTCATGGCAATGAACGGACACATCGGTGTGCGCTCAAATCCCTACGGCGGTTCCATTTTTTGGTTCAAGCTGCCTCTAAAAATCGCCGTGGAAGAAAAACCTGTTCAAGTCTTTCCGTTCCGCAATGTTGACCAAGTTCGCATCATGATTATCGATGACAGCCCGCTCGCAATAAAAAGCCTAAAGCGCAAAATAGAAGCCCTGGGAATCTACGAAATCGAAACTGCGAACAGCTGCGAAGACGCAATTAACCAACTTGAATTCGCAAAAAAAATTCACAGACCGTTCACGCTCGCTTTTGTCGATATGCTAATGCCGAATTTTGACGGCTGGCACGTTGCCTCAGAAATAAAAAGCCATCCAGAAATCAAAGACAGCGTTCGGCTCTGTCTTCTTGTGCCGGAAGGTCAAATGGGAAGCGAAGCCAAAATGAAAATGCTCAACTGGTACAACGGCTATTTGTACAAACCGATTCGGCGCGCAAAACTTCAGGAATTTCTCGTAGAAGCCCTTGCGTCGGACACGCCGCTGGAAACGCTCCCAACAATCCGAGAGCAGGAAGAAATTGACCTTTCAAAACCGAGTCTCGAAGAAAAAGAGCAGAACCAAAAATCTGTCCTTTCAACAGCAAAAGTTGCCGAAGGGCTAAAGATTCTGATTGCCGAAGATCACCCTGTAAACCGAAAGCTGCTTGAAACATTCGTGAAAAACTTTGGCGCCGACGTTTATCTTGCCGAAAACGGACAGCTCGCCGTCGAGTGCATTCAGCAATATCCTTCAATAAACCTGATTTTTATGGACATACAGATGCCGGTTATGAGCGGTGTTGAGGCGACTATAAAAATCCGCGAAGAAGGCTTTAAGGGAATCATCGTGGCCTGCACCGCGAACAACGATTCCGGGGATTTTGAAGATTATATGAAAATCGGTATAAACGACATTCTCGTAAAACCGTTCAAACGTGCGACAATCCGCAACGTAATCGAACGCTGGCGAGAAGTTTTAAAAGTCACCGATTTTTCAACAGTCAATACAGTCATTCCGCAGCCCGCTCAAAAAGACCAAAGCAATGAAGTGGAACTTTGGGACCAAAATGATTTTATGGATACAATCGGGAATGACATTGAATTCGGAAAAAAACTACTTTCCGAATTCATCGCGCAGACTTCAACTTTGCTAGCCGACCTTCCAAAAAGCATTGACGCGAACGATTTTTCAGAAATCCAAAAAATCGGTCACACAATCAAAGGAAGTTCAGGTTCAATTTCTGCAAAACTTCTGAGTGAACTTGGAAAGCAAACCGAAGATGCGGCAAAACTCTCCGACATCGAGCAAATCAAAATAACGCATGAAAAACTCGACGAGGCCTTTAAGGATTTCCAGCAATGCATTGAAACATGGAAAAAGGAAATAGAACTTCAAGAACAAAACGGAACAGCAAATGAAAACTAATTTTCACACTCACACAACTTTTTGCGACGGAAAAAACACTCCCGAAGAAATGGTTTGCTCGGCAATCACAAAAAAGTTCGACATGCTGGGCTTTTCAGCCCATTCAATGCAGCCTTTCGACTCTTCGTGGCATTTGCGTTCGGAACGGCTCGGAGAATACACGGACGAAATTTTTAGGCTAAAAGAAAAATACGCCGAAAAAATAAAAATCCTTCACGGTTTTGAGGCAGACTACATTCCAGGAATCACTTTGCCGACGTTCGAAAAATATGCAGAATTCAAGCCGGATTTTTTGATTGGTTCGATTCATTACATTTACAACAACATCGAAACCTTTGCGGTTGACAACACGCCACAAGAGCTGGAAAACGGAATAAAAACGGTTTTTAACGGAAGCGTACGCAATGCGGTGCACGAATATTTTTCGCTGCAAAAAGAAATGCTAGAACGAGGAGATTTTTCAATAATCGGTCATCCAGATTTAATCAGAAAATTCAACGGACGACTGAATTTTTTGGACGAGAACGAAACTTGGTACAAAGATGAATTAAAATCACTCGCAGAAAAAATAAAATCGGCCGGCGTAATCGCCGAAATAAACACAGGCGGGATTTCAAGAGGATACATGACAAATCCGTATCCGTCGGAATATTTTCTTACCTTGCTTTTTGACTTATGCGTACCGATAACGATAAGTTCAGACGCGCACCACGAGTCACAATTGGACGGCTCCTTTGATTTAGCTTTGTCCCTCGCAAAAAAAGTGGGCTACACGGAACTTGCGATTCCTTTAAAAAATAAGTTTGACTTTTATAAAATATAAACGGGCCATCCGAAAACGAACAGCCCGTTTACAGCAAGAAACAATGACTTTAGCGGTTTTTGCGCTCATCTTGAGCTTTGCAGTTTACGCACATAAACGCATAAGGAATTGCTTCCAATCGTGCCTGCGGAATCTCCTTTTTGCAAACGAGGCAGTAGCCGTATTTGCCCTGCTTGATTCTGTCGAGCGCATTATCAATCATCTTCAAACGATTTGAATCTTGAACTCCGAGCGACTCCAACAATTTTCCGTCAATTGCATCAGATGCAATATCGACTTCATCACCAGGCTCAATGCCTTCAACGATTTTTTTGTAATTCTTCATTTTTTGAGGCGAGTGACTCAAGAATCACATCTTTCTGAGCAATAAGTGCTTCCTTCATTTTTTCAATAAATGCCTGATCCACAGTATACGTCTCCCATGTTGACAATTTTTTTTAAACGTTCATAATAATATAATTATAAAAATCCAAAAAGACAACTTTTTTCTTATATTTTTTGGATGATTTGGAGGATATGTGGCTAAAGAAGAAGCTATTGAGGTCGAAGGTATTGTAAAAGAGTCGTTGCCAAACACTATGTTCCGTGTTGAATTGAAAAATGGCGGACACGTAATCATGGCTCACCTTTCAGGAAAAATGCGCAAACATTTTATTAGAATCGTTCCGGGTGACAGCGTTAAGGTTGCTCTTTCACCATACGATTTGAACCGCGGACGCATCATCTTCCGCGAACGCTAAGCAGAAAAGGGACTGTTTCCAGTCCCTTTATTTTTTAACTTTTGCTTCCGTAAAACAAACTCTTGAATGCAGAAATCGCACCTTTTGCACCAGAAATCATCAACAAGAAACCGATTGGGAATAAGAACGGAGTTGAAAGTATCGCAAATCCCACCAAAAACATTACTATTCTCTGAACAAGATAAAAAAGCTTTTCTGTCGTAGACATTGGCGAAGAGTTTCTGCCCTGAGTCGTGTAGTAATAATATCGTCGCTGATTGTCGTAGCGCTCATTTTCCTCGTCAAAAGCTCCACCGTGCATCCACTGCCAGAACGGGTCGTTCTGTGACTGCCGGCCGTAAGTGCCATAACCGTCGCGCTGAGCCTGTCTCCAAGCTTCCTGCCACTGCTGCTCGTAAGTCTTCTGAGAATCTGTATTTGAACCAAACTGGTCATATTGACGCCGTTTTGTCTCATCGCCTAAAACTTCGTAAGCAGCAGAAATGTTCTTGAATTTTTCTTCCGCAGCCTTGTCTCCTGGATTTCTGTCAGGATGATATTTCATTGCGAGTTTTCGGTATGCGGATTTAATCTCGTCCGCTGAGGCATTTTTTGAAACGCCCAAAATTTCGTATAAATCGTTCAATATTTATTTCCTCTACCTTTAAAATACTGATAAAAGCACAAAGTAACAAGGGAATTTTGTATGTATTATAAACTTGCCGATGTAAAAATTGTCTGCACTAACGTCGTTCCGACAATTTTAATCAACTTTCTCACATTCATAATTAAAACTCCCGCACTCCGATTATAAGTGAAGCACGAGTTTTTCCACGAAAAACTCGTGGGGAGCGACAAAGTTGACTTTTTAGATTACGAACGAACTTAAAAGCTCCCGTTACTTTATTTTAAGTGAAGCACGAGTTTTTCCACGAAAAACTCGTGGGGAGCGACAAAGTTGACTTTTTAGATTACGAATGGACTTAAAAGCTCCCTTTTATTTTAAGTGAAGCACGAGTTTTTCCACGAAAAACTCGTGGGGAGCGACAAAGTTGACTTTCTAGATTACGAATGGACTTAAAAGCTCCCTTTTACTTTATTATAACCCACGTGGCTCCGGTTCCGCCGTGATTGTGGTCGGGATGACCGGAAGTTCCCAGATTTGCGTGGCGTTCAATAAAAGTGCGCACCATTGGCCCCAAAACAGGGTCGCTTCCGTGGCTGTGAACGCCTTTTCCGTGCACGATAAGAATTTTCTTAAAACCGCGGCGAATTGAGTCCGCAACAAAGCGGTCAAGGCGTGCCCATGCGTCGTCGCGGGTAAGGCCATGCAGGTCGATGCGGGCATCAGGCGGCATTGTACGGAGATACTCGCGGCTTTCCATTTTTGTGCGCTCACGGTATTCATCTGCAAGGGCATCTTTATCAGTCGTGCCGTAACGGCGAAGCCAAAGTTCCATCGGATTAATTCTGACTTTAGCTTCCGCCTCCATGATTTCTTCGTTGGTAGGGCCGCCCTTCAAAGCTTCACGTTCCTCTTTTGTGAGCGCGTTGGGCTTTTTGTGACTCACCTGAGGCTGAGACTTTTTTTCTTTTCTGGAAGCTTTCTGCGAAGCGTCCCACTGATTCAAAATATCTCCAAAATCCATTTTATCACATCTCCTGTTAGCGAATTTCGTATACTGTATTTTTTAAAACCCAGCCTGAATAATCAACACATTCTATAAAAATCCAGTTGCCAGCACTTTCCAAAAGTTTTACGCGCTGCCCCGGCAAAACAGTATGAACCGAAGAAGAATTTTGTTCTGGAATGAGCGAGATTTTCGTTCCGCCAAAAATTCCATATTTTGGAAGAAGACGGAGCGAAGTTCTAAGCGAAAGAACCATGCACGCAGTTGCAAAAACAGCAACCACGAGCGAAGAACGCAAATGACGTAAAAACAGCAGGATAATCATGATTACGAAAAGTCCCGCAAAAACCGCAATAAGCAATTTTAAGAACGGAATGCTCGGCTCATTCTGCGGCGAAGAAATTCCGACTTCTGATTCCACAAGCTGCCTTTTCGCAATTACAGAGCGGCTCCACGGAAAGGAATGACGCTCTTCAGAACGGGCCTGTGCGAGAGAAGCGCAATAATTTTCAGAGGGAAAATCAAAGTTCTGTGCAAGATTTTCTTTTTTCTCATCTTCAAAAGCCGAGTTAAAAGCATTGGAAAGGAATTCATTTTCCTCAAAAGAAGATTTTTCTTCAGTTGCGCAAATATCAGATTCAGAAACAAAAATCTCGTAGTAAGGAAGGGAAAGAGGCTTTTTTGCGCCGTTGTACGCAATTGCATTCACAGAAACCTGCGGCATTTCATACGTTCCTTCAACGAGAGGCTTCCACTCGAATTGCGCGACAGGATATTTTTTCGTTGAGAATTTTCCAGGATTGTCGTATTCAGAAATCTTTCCCCAGTGCCCCATTTCCGTAAAAATCGAATTTTTAGGAATTTTGTAGTCAAAATTGTAAATCTGCACGGCAAACTGAACATAAACCATGAATTTTATGGATTTTCCAGATTGAACATTTATGCAATTCACGCCCCGTTCGTTTTTTGAGAATTCAAGTCCGTTTTCTTTTTCATCATAAAATTCAACGGAGAGAATCGGATTTATGAGCGAAGGATTTTCAAAAACCTCAATGACCGGAAAAGAAGCCTGATATTTGTGATTCTCAATTTGCAAAGTGATTTCAGGAATGCGAACCTGCCCAGTCGCCGTAAAATTGAACCAAAAATGCAGAATCGTTCCGCGCTCACCATCATCATCAACAAAATCTTCCGGAACCGAAGAAATAAATTTTATTCCAGCTGGAAATTCTGGAAGCTCCGTCGAGATTTTTGAAGCGTCGGCCTTTGGAATCACGAGGGAAAAACCATTTTCCTGCTGAGTAAAAATATAATTATCTTCGGGAGTGAGTCTTAAATTTTTGTATTCATCTTTTGGGAACATCGTCCACGCGAAGATTTTAAAAAAAGAGGAGAAAGTAAAAAAAATCAAAACGAATAAAAATCTGTTTTTCATAAATCCACCATAAAATTTTAGGTGGTTTCGACCACGCTCAACCACCGCCCAAATTGAACCTAATAGTCGAGAACGCCGTCTTCTTTTGGCGGCTGCTCAATATTCGTCCACCATTCCTGCTCGTTTTGGTTTATAAGCTCAAAAATCGACTTTTCGAGGTTCGAAGAGGAATCATTTTTCTGGAGATTTTCCTCCGAAGATTCTTTCGGTTCCTCAACGTTCTGTCTGAGACAAAGCTCAAGGTTTATTTTTGCGTCCATATTTTCGTGGTCAAAAAGAATCGCCTGCTTGAATTCTTCCGCAGCCGCCTTAAAGTCACTTTTTAAAACAAAAACCATGCCTTTGTTGTAAAAAACGTCGCTCAAAAATTCTTTCGGAAGATTTTCTGATTCCTGCCCGCCAGAAATTTTGTTCAGTTTTTCCAGGGCAACATCGTATTCCTGCAAAGAAATGTACGTGGAAGCCAGCCCGAACAAAGCGTAGGATTTTGCCAGTTTGCCGTCTTCAAGGGAATCATAAGTGTTAATAAATTTTGCCGTTGCCTGCCGGTAATCTCCGTGATACCAATTCCACGCGCCCTGCAAGATTTCAGTTTTTCGGTTATCCTCGCCACAGGAACTAAAAAAGAATGCCGAAGAAAAAATACAAAAGGGCTGAAAGTTTTTTTGAAAAATTGCCTTTCCGATTTTTTTTACCTTTTACGAAAGCCTTTCGAATTGTTTTTATGTCAAAATCGGCAACAACGAAGGAAAGCACAAAAAATATCAGCGCAAGGAGCATAAAAAACACATGCCGCTGGACAGGGCGAATCTCGTAAGTAAAAACCGTGTTTTCTTTTTCACCAGAAGTTTGAAGCTGCTTTAGCAAACGGTTTGCAGAACCTTTTTCGTCCGCACGCACAAAATTTACGAGGGCATTGTCTTTTTGACTGTAAAGAGAATTTGTCTTTGAAGAAACTTTTGAAACGATTTGTGAAAGTTTTGCAGCCTGAAGCGAAGAGTGGACTTTCTGGCCGCCTCCGGCTGTGATTTCAATGCCTTCTTCAGAACCAAAACCGATTATGCTCACAGGAATTCCGTTTTTTGCCGCAACGAAAATTTCTTCTTCAAGCAAATCGTCAGATTCCTCGCCGTCGGTAAAAAACCAGATTCTAGGAGCCTGACCGAGGTTATGAGGAAAAGACTCAACGGCAGTTTTTAAGCCTTTTCCGAGAGAAGAGCCATGAAAAGTCATAAGAGCAGGCGAAAGATTTTCGATTAAGGCAAGTGCCGCCGAATAATCCTCCGTGAGCGGAACAAAAACATATCCGTCACCTTTTACAAGAACAACCGAAATCGAAGTTCCTTCCATTTTGGAAAGAAGACTTTTCGCATAAAGCGCGCTCATCTTTAGGCGGGAAAGTTTTTTTTCGCCGCCATTGCCGTCTGCGAAGCCCGCGTCTTCGGCAAGCATACTGTAAGACACGTCAAAAACAAGACAAACCGCATTTCCGCTTTTTTGGACGGGGATATTTTCTGTTCCCCAAGAAAAGCCCGCATAGGCGAGAACTGCAAAAATCCATGCAGCGGCCCTAAAAGCCGTCCTGAAGAAAAACACCTTTTTCAGGCGATTCTTCAAATCAATATTTTGCGAAAAATCGTGGAATCCGCCAAAAACAGAAACGAGTTTTTTATATCGCATAAAAATGAACAAAATCGCAGGAACAAGCGCAAAGAGCGACCAAAAAAGCATAAGGTCGTTCAATTGAAATCATTTTTGCGTCCTCCTACAAAATTTCCATTAAGAAAATTCTTCTTACAATCCACGCAAGGGAAAACAACAGCCCCGAAAGCAAAAGAAGTTTTGTGTAACAGTGAGTCTCAACATTCCGAAGGTAAAATGACTGCACGGTACCTTCTTTTCGGCTGATTTCGGAAAGTGCCTCCGAAAGGTCTGCCAAGGACTCAATTCCGAAATACCGTCCTTGCGCAATCGAAGCCAGTTTTTCAAGCGGCAAAGAGTCAAACTTGGAATCATAAGTGCCGGAGTGGATTTTTTCGGTGTTCGGGTCAATATATTCCATTGGAACAGTTCCCCGCGTACCGATTCCGAAAGTGTAGAGAGTTATGTTGTTCTCGTTTGCGAGCATGGCAGCGGTCTCCGGGTGAATCACGCCCGCATTGTTCTCGCCGTCCGTGATGAGGACGATGCACTTTTTTGGGGCAGTCGAATTTGAAAGATGATAAACCGCCGAGCTAAGCCCGATTCCAATGGCGGTTCCGTCGCCAATTTCGCCAATCTGAACCTGGTCAAGTTTTTTTAGAAAATAGTCGTAGTCAAGAGTCGGAGGAACGGCCGCAACCGCCTGATTGCTCATAAGAACAAGCCCGAATGCCGTTCCCCTGTCGCCAGAGAGCAACATTCGGATTGACTGCTTTGCAGCCTCAATTCGTGTAATGCTCGCCCCGCCATCATTTTGAGGCGCAATATCCCGCGAAGCCATCGAAGGACTGCTGTCCAGGACAAAAAGCACATCCGTGCCCTTTGATGTGTAGATTTTTTCCTGATGATTTATAACCGGCGAAGCCAGCGCAAAAACAAAAACTACGAATGCCAAAAAAAGAATGAATGCCGAAAAAACCGAGCTTACTTTTGAAAAACCGCCTTTCCACTCGAACGAACGTCCTTTCCAGTCGGCAATAGTCAGCGGAAAAGCGATTCTCGTAAAAATATTGAGTTTTCTAAGAACATAATAAGCAGGAATCACGAGAAAAAATAAAAATGCGGTAGGATTCTCAAAAACAATCATCTTTTATTCCTCCCCTTCTTGCAAAGTTTCTGGGTCAAAATCAAAATCACGGACCATCTGAATCGCGGCATTTATGATTCCTTCTTTTTCATTTTCCCTAAACGCCGCGTCGTGCTGACCGTGGGCAAAGCGGATATAATCCGTCCGCAAGAAAATTGACTGGAGCATGTCCACTGCGTTAGCCGCCTTTTCGGTGAGCAAATCGCCAAAACGCATGTCAAAAATTCTTGTGATTTCCGACGTGACTACGGACTTAAAATCAAACTCAAACCGGCTCGCAATGAATTCGCGGATTATTTTTTGAAGCGCAAGAGCGAATTTTTCGTCATCAAGATTTGCGGAATTCATTTTTAGGCGATTAAGGTTCCGAATGCTGATTCGTGCGTTTCGGCGCAGGGTTCGAGAATCCTGCATGTCACGGATTGCGCGGGAAATGGCAGGAATTCTTACGAGCACGTTCACGAGCGCAAACAAGAACACAAATGTCAAAACCAAAAAAATCACGATTAAAGTCTTTGTGCCCGGAATCAAATGCGGAGGAGCGACGTTCCTAAAAAGCGTAATATTTTTTTCATCAACAATCGAATAAACATCAAACGGGTCAAAGTTCACTGTAAAATTTGGAGTGTAATCCTGCGGGCTGCAAGAAAAACGAATCAGAGAACAAAGGTCAAATGCAGGAAAATCTATCGTTCCAGGCTGCCAGGGAATAAAATCGATGGAAAGAGTGTAGTTTTCCCCCGAAAAGGACTTTGAAAACTCAATTGAGGCAGACACGACCTTGCAGCGGCTTTCAAGCTGCCTGAAAACGGAAAAATCGGTGTCCAAATCAAGATGATTCAAAGAGTCACTTTCATCATCTTTTGTATTCAGAACAGGAATCAAATTTTCTTTGCTCTGAAAAATATACTGCAATTCGGCAACCTCGCCAGTGTACACGTTTTTTGGCAAGAGGAGCTGAACGTTTTCGGAGAAACAGAGTAAAGTCGTAAAAAAAATTATCAGAAAAGAAAAAGTCTTTTTCATGTTCGTTAGTTTTTAGAAATCTTTGAGAAAAACTGCGAAAGCACAAGAATCGGGTCTTCCACGGTCGAAATCGTAAGCGGAATGACTCCGTGCTTTTGGCAGAAAATCTTCATGTAATCGTTTTTGTTTCGGTTATGCTCAAACCATGCAGTTTTGAATTCCTTCGACGAAGTTGGAAAAACCGAAATTTTGCCAGTTTCAGCATCGTAAAACGGCAGCGTTCCCATATCCGGAAGTTCGCTGTCCATTGGGTCTGTGATTTTTATGGCAATAACGTCGTTTTTTTGTGCCAAGCGGGCAAGAGGCTGCTCCCAGCCCACCGCACGAAAATCCGAAAGAATAAAGACCAGCGATTTTCGTCGGAGCATTTTTGCAGCACCTTCGAGGGCATTTCCCAGCGCTGAGCCTTTTTTTTCGATTACGTCGTAGTCGTCAAGGTGCGAAAGAATCGTCATTGCGGTGTCGCGGCCAGCTTTTGGCGGACAGGCAAACTGTATGTCTCCGTCAAAGAAAACTGCTCCGTTCGCCCCCGCGTTGTGCTCTGAGGCAAGAAGAATGAGTGCCGCCGTCTCCGAGGCAATCTGAATCTTAGAATTCTTCTGAGAGCCTCCAAGCATGGAAAGAGAGCGGTCAAGCACAAAAAAGACTGCAAGTTCCTTGTCCTCGTTGTACTGCTTGATGAACGGGCGCCCCATTCGGGCAGTGACGTTCCAGTCAATCGCGCGAACATTGTCGCCAGGCAAGTACTCGCGAACGTCCATAAACTCGATTCCATTTCCGCGGTAAAGAGACTTAAAATTTCCGGTGCGCATATCCTCGGCAAGCGAAATTGCGGCAATTTTTAGCTGCATTGCCCGCCGTGTGATTCTCGAAGTATTTTCCAGCATAGGCAAGCCAAATTACGGTAGAGGCATTACCGAAAGGATTCGGTCAATCATGTCGTCGCTCTGGATTCCGTCCGCGGCAGCCTCGTAAGAAAGCACGAGACGATGGCGAAGAACTCTGTGCGCAACAGCCTTTACGTCGTCAGGAAGCACAAAAGAGCGCCCGTTGAACATTGCGTTTGCCTTCGCGCACTGCAAGAGGGCGATTCCTGCACGAGGAGAAGCCCCGAACGTTATGTATTTTCCAATGTCGTCTTTTTTTATTGAAGAAATCGCAAGCCGACCGGTAACTTTTTTTTCGTTGGAAGGTCTGGTAGCCGCAACAATCGAAACGATATATTCAACAACTTTGTCGTCGCACTGAACAAGCTCTAAATATTTTCTGAACAAAGCAATTTTTGAAGCATCAAGAATTTTTTCAACAGGAACCAAATCAGCTTTTCCAGAAGTTTTTACAATCTGAACCTCTTCCTGAGCAGTCGGGTACGGAAGAACGATTTTTAGAAGGAATCGGTCAAGCTCCGCCTCTGGAAGATTGTAAGTACCTTCCTGTTCAATCGGGTTCTGAGTGGCAAGAACGATGAACGGCTCAGGAAGTTTGTGAGTTTCCTCTCCAATCGTAACCTGATGCTCCGCCATTGCTTCAAGGAGCGCGCTCTGAACTTTTGCCGGGGAGCGGTTAATTTCATCGGCAAGAACGACGTTGGTAAAAACAGGACCTTTTCGGAACGAGAAACGCCCGAAAGTCTGCTCGTAAATCAAAGTTCCCGTAACATCGGCAGGAAGCAAATCCGGCGTAAACTGAATCCGCTTAAAATCAAGCCCCGAAATTTCGGCAAATGTTTTTACCGTAAGAGTTTTTGCGAGTCCCGGAACACCTTCAAGAAGAACATGCCCGCCGCACACCATAGCCATAAGAATTCCGTCAACAACCTGAGACTGTCCGACGATTCTTTTAGAAATTTCTCTCTTCACATAATCGATAAATTTCTTACATTCATCAAATTTTTGATTATTTATGCTATTTTCCACCATTTTTCACCCCAAAATTGCATAAATATGCAGTTTTATGTGTTTTTTTGAATTGACACTGTATATTTTTACGAAGTAAGATACTTTACCATGTTAAACCCATTAGCACAAGAATTGAATAACGCATTGGCTGGAACAGCAGCCCAGGACGTCCTATCAGATTTAGGATCAAGGATTTTTTTCCCTAAGGGAATCATCGCTCAGAGTGCCGAAGCCAAAAAAGTCGGTAATACAGCAAATGCAACAATCGGAACTGCTTTGATTGGCGGTAAACCAATCATTCTTGAAGCTGTACAGAAGTTTGCGCCGGAGCTAACGGCAGGCCAGTTGGTTTCTTATGCGCCAACCGCAGGAAATCCGGAGCTGAGGGAATTATGGAAACAAAAACTGTTCGTTAAGAATCCTGGACTCAAAGGAAAAAATTTTTCGCTCCCTGTAGTAGTTCCAGGCCTCACAGCAGGCATTTCTTATCTTTCGGATCTTTTCGTTGACGAAAACCATCCTCTCCTCGCCGCAAACCCAAGTTGGGACAATTACGCCCTAATCGTTGAGACTCGCCGCGGAGCCGAGCTGCATCAGTTCAACATGTTCAAGGACGGAAAATTTGACATTGAATCCTTCAAGGCAGCCCTTGCCGACGAAGGAAAAAAATATGGCTCTGTCCGGGTAATTTTGAATTTCCCGCAGAACCCAAGCGGCTACTCACCGACGAACGAGGAAGCCAAAAAAATTATTGCAGCCGTAAAAGCAGAAGACGGAAAAAGGCACGAAAGTTATCGTTTGGGATGACGACGCATATTTCGGACTTAATTACGAGGAAGATATTTATCCACAGTCACTTTTCGCAGAACTTTGCGACGTGCACGAAAACGTTCTCGCAATCAAAATCGACGGACCGACAAAAGAAGACTTTGCATGGGGATTCCGATACGGATTCATCACTTTCGGTTCAAAAAATATGAACGACGCGCATTACGACGCCCTCATCAAAAAAATGATGGGACTCATCCGCTCATCAGTTTCTTGTTCAACAACGCCTTCGCAGAGCATCATGCTCGGAGCGATTAAAGACCCGCAGATTGAAGAGCAGAAACTCAAATACCGCAAAGTTCTTGAAGCAAGATACAAGCTCGTCCGCAAATTCGTGGACAGCCACAAATCAAGCGCGCTGGAAGCTCTTCCGTTCAATTCTGGCTACTTTATGAGCTTTAATCTAAAAGGAATCGATGCGGAGGAACTCAGGCAAAAGCTTTTGTACGACCGAGGAATCGGAACAATCGCAATCGACGCAAAAACATTGCGAGTTGCCTTCAGTTCACTCGACGAAGACAAAATCGAGATTGTCTACACTGCAATTTTTGAGGAAGCAGAATCGCTTCTAAAACGCTAGTTTTCCAACAGTATTATAAACTTTCAGATGTAAAAATCTGCTCTGGCGTTCGCTACACCGCCTAAAAAATGATGGCTGAGCGGAATAGGTATCTGACTCGCTTCGCTCGCACCGCTCAGAATCATTTTTTATTCGGCTTCGCTACCGCCAAAGCAGATTTTTAGTCAACTTTTCATAACATGTACAGAGCATCGTTTTTTAAGGGAAGGAAAAAAACGTTTTTTGCTCTCGTTCCGACGATTTTTTTTGGTCAACTTGCCCATAATTCGGAAGTCTTCGTTTTTTTAAGGGAAAGAAAAAAGGGAAGATAAAAAACTTTTATTACGGTACGTAGCATAAAAACTGATTTTAAACTAAAATCGGAATCATGCTCAAAAAAATATTCTTCGGTCTTTTAGCCAGCGTACTTTTTGCAAGTACATTCACATCCTGCAATTCACAAACGAAACCTGTCGTAATTTGGACGGACAGGGCAGAAGTCGTTTCTTACCTGGAACTTTTTAATCTTACCAATGAAAAGACAAAAGCCGTAATCGCATATAAAGAAAGTCTTGCAGATGCATTTCCGCCAACAAAAGACGAAGCAATTCCAGACATCATAATCGGTTCGTGGCTAAAAAATTCACGCCTCGAAAAAAACTTTAAAAAAATACAACTCGCTGCTCGGAAAAAACGACATAAATCCCGCAATTTTTTATCCAGAACTTCTAGAATACGGAAAAAGCGGGCGTTCACAATATCTTCTGCCAGTCAGTTTCAATCTTCCGGCTTTGCTTTTTTCTGCAAAATACGAAGCAATGATTGACAACAGCAGCATGATAACTGCAGAAAAAGTAAAGGAACTTTCGGCTCCGTTCAACAAGAAAAATGAAAAATCAGCTTACATTGAGATGGGATTCGGACCAACCTGGAACATTGATTTTGTGTACACGCTGGCAAAACTTTACGGCGTGAATTTTAAGGAAAACGGGAACTTATTTTCATACGATGCAGAAAAACTTTCAGAACTCACAGACTTTATAAAGACCTGGACAACTGAATGCAACACTTCTTCAAAAGCAGAAAATGATTTTTCATATAAATATCTTTACGTGCCGAGCAACAAGCAGATTGAAACCGGCAGATGCCTTTTCTCTTACACTACGAGCGAGCAACTTCTGGCACTTTCGCCAGAGCAACTCGAAAACATCGATTTTAGATGGGTTTCAAAAGACAAAAAGATTTCAGTAGAAGACAATATCGTCTGCGCAGGAATTTACAAAAAAGCAAACAGCAAAAAGAATGCGGAAATTTTCTTAAAATGGTTCTTTAATGAGGATAATCAAATGGCACTAATCGAGCGCACCGAAAAAATGCATTTGGGAACTTATGCGTTCGGAATCTGCAACGGTTTTTCTTCAATCAGGGTTGTAACCGAAAGATTCTATCCGTCGCTGTACAAAAATCTTTTAGGCTCTTTTCCAACAGAAAATTCGCTTATTACGCCAAACGCACTCCCTTCAAGATGGAAGAGTCTTTTGGAGCGCGTAATTAAACCGTATCTAAAAGATGCAACGAACACGAATTTTTCCTCAGAAAACTCAGAAAAAACCGACGAGGAATCAACAGAGCAATCGAACTATCCGTCAATCGAAAGCCGCCTCAACACGTGGGCAAAACAGTTTAATTAAGGGAAACGCGGAAAGTTGACTTGTGGAATACAAGTTTACTTGTGCGTTTCCCACGAGTTTTCTGAAGAAAACTCGTGCTTTGGTGGGTACACTTGCAGGTGTTCACAAAACGCTGCGGCAAGCAAGGCCGCGTTTTGTGAGGGCAGTTTTGTTGTCCAGCGAGTCGCGGACAACTTTGAGATAGTCGAATTGAATTGTGCGTTTACGGAAACGCGGAAAGTTGACTTTGCAAATACAAGTTGATTTTTAGCGTTTCCCACGAGTTTTCTGAAGAAAACTCGTACTCTGGTTAGTCAGTTTGCAGGTGTTCACAAAGCGCGGCGGCAAGCAAGGCCGCGTTTTGCGAGGGCTGTTTTGTTGTCCAGCGAGTCGCGGACAACTTTGAGGTAGTCGAGTTGACTCGTGCTCTGGTGGGCGGGATTGACAAATGCTTCAACCTCGCCGCGACAAGCACGGCAACGTTTTGCATCAGTGTCCCATCTGTGTTAATCTCCATTCATCTGTGTCAAAACCTAAAAGTCCACTTCTCCCACGCGATTAGTAGTTCCAGTCATCTTCGCCAACATCAGCGGCACGGTTTGCATTCTCCGAAGTTTGTTGCAAGGCTATACCGGTCGAAGCGGAAGGATTTTTTATTTTATTCGCCTGGGCAAGCAACTCATTGTATTTTTTTGAGTCACCTTCATTCTTGTAAATCTGAGCAAGATTCTTGTAGGCAGACGAATAATTCTTGTCATATTTTATAGCAAGCTCCAATGCATTCTTGGCTTTTTGAGTCTCGCCAAAGCTGTTAAAAATCTTTGCGATGGTGTTGAGCTGAGTTTTATCTTTTGTGAGAAGAACCCTTTTTTCAAGAGATTCAATAAACACATTCTTTAGCTCAGAATTCGATTTTTCACGCAAAAGGGCAACCTTGTCATCAGAAACAGAAATATTTTTCTTTTCAGACGAAACGTTCACCGGCGGGAATATTTCTCTTGCCTCCGCAATCGGAATAAATTCCTGCACTTCGCCTAAAATTTCCTCGCTTGCTTTTTTCCAAGCTGCCGCAAAACCGCTCGTAAGCAACGTAGTCTCCACAGGAACGTAAAGCTTTTCGTTGTACGCGTAGAACTTGTAGCCCTGCAAAGTCAAATCCTGCAAAAGATTCTCGTCAGCCGAGCCGAGTTCAAAGGCACAAAAAATATGCCCTGGAACCGTTACGAGAGCCGCAGGAACTCCGGCAGATTCAAGGAGAGAACAATACAAAGTCGTCATGTCATCGCAGTCGCCGCCCCGAACGCCCAGCGTCTCGAACGGAAAGCGCACCGTGTCAATCGCATACTCGTTATCAACATTCTCCGTTGCAGGCGCAACCGGGTCTGGAACATAATTGAGCGGAATCGCGCCCAACGCGTTTGCAAGATTCATTGCACGGGTAAAATTCTTCGAGAGAACCACTTTTTTGCTCAAAGCCACGGTGTCAAACTTAAAAGCGGAAACAGTCGCGTCATTAGGCAAAATAAAGCACGAAAGCATGGAAGTGTACTTCCAGTTCATCGCAGATTTTTTGTAAAGAGTCACAGGCCGGGTAAGAGAAAGTTTTTGAATCCTGCCGTCTTCTTCCCATTCAAGAGTAAAATTCATCTGAACCGTGGAATTTTCGTTCACGTTCAAAACTGAATCGTTAAGAATCGTACTCACCTCAAGTTCGGCTTCCTCGCCAGATTTTAGCTCAGGCAAAACAGAACCTTTTGCCGCAAAATCCATGTAGTTCCGCACAAAAGCCGAAACGCTCACGTTTTTAATAGAAGATTTCGCCTTATTTTTTACGCGAACAAAGCCCGCAGGCTGGCTCGCATACACGTTCATGAACGCGGGAAAAAGCGCATTCAGGGCAACAGTCTCAACTTCAAGATTCGGAATACGCTGAGCCGAACTTTCCATTCCGAATGAATTTTTCAGGTCGGCAATCATGCGCACAACTTCACTGTCGTTGGGAAAGCGTTTTTTTAGGCGCTCAAGGATTTTCATCGTCTCGCTGTACTCGCCCTTCGCGGTCTCCTCGCCGTATTCATCGTAAAGGGCAATCGCCTTTTCAAAATGCTCTTTTGCACTCTGCTTATCAAACTGAACTTCTGCAAGAAGAAACTGGTCGCTCGTCTGGGCATCTCCAGGGCATTTTTCAAGGTAGTTTTTCAAAGTTTCATAAGAAACCCAATTACCGCCGTTTGACTTGTACAGTTCCGCGATTTTTTTTAAAACGCTGAAATCTTTCGGATTTTTTTCACGCTCCGCATTGAGTTTTAAAAGGTCAGTCATAAAAGCAGGAAGTTTTTTTGAATATTCAGGTTCGACCATACGCACAACGGCGTCATTCATGGAGTTTGAATTACGCATAAAGTAGTAAACGCCGTTTCTGTAGTCACGAATTACTGCATCACGAAGAACTTCCGGAAGCTCCTGCTCATAAATCAAGCGTCCGTAAAAATCAAAGCATTTTAAAAAGCGCTTACCGTCTGTATCATAAAACGCAAAGAAACTGTCATCGTTTACCCATTCAAGACTCGAAATTTTTGAGTCAAGACAAATAAAATCAGAAATTTTTCCGTCAGGAGCAAAAACAACACAAGCACCTTCAAACGTAACAGTTGTCCAAATTCTTCCGTCTCTTGCAATAACACACCTACCAAGTGAATTAGAATCAAAATTGACAGATTTTGGGCTTTTACCTTTTTTTCCGGCACACTGTAAATTTCCCTGGACAGTAGCGTCATATATCCATAAATCACCATTGTTATCTAAATAAGGAACGGCAGCATCTGAAGTGCTAGGATTCTCTATGATTTCTACAGTTTTATTGAAGTTAGAGTCAAAATGAAAAACTTTGTTTGTTTTAGGACTTGAAAGCTTTATATTTTTTCCATCAGACCACGCAAAATAATACTTTTTTTGTGAATCCAACGAAGAGTCAAAACCTGCCATCAAATCACGCTTATATTCTCCGGCCATTGAATAAACAACCGCACGGTCTCCGTCACGAACGACCATTGAATAATCATCAAGAGCGGCAACTGTTGACCAGTACAACCACGTTGGAGTAACAGATTTTCCACGGTATTTAGTAAAGTCAATATAATCAAGATAAACCAACGGCTGCTTTTTTATACGAGATTTTTCAGAATAAATTTTACATGTTGAAAGCAACAACTGAGTCGCCGAAGATATCTTAAAATTCTTTTTTAAGATATCAAAACAATATGATTTTGACTCGTCTTTATTGGTATAAACTTCCATCTCAAAACTGAGAGTTTCTTTTTCGGTTCCGTATTCTATTTCTGAAATCCGGAGCTTTCCGAACGGATATTTAAAGGCTGCTGCTTTTTCGGCACGTTCTTTTCGATTTTCAATTTCCTGCCGGTATCTGTTAGTTTTAGGACCGTCGCCATCGATTCGCTTAAAGCCCATGCTACGATATCTTTCTTCCCTAGCTTTTTCTTCTGCTTCTTCTTTTTCAGCCATCTCTAAAAGCTCTTCATCGCTCATAGAACCTATTGAACTAAAAGAAAGCATCTCGCTTGGAACATCGTCTTCCGTCTGAATCAAATTCACACCGATTTTTTTAGCTTCACGCACGGCAGCCGGAAATGCACTTTCAAGAATCGGAAGAATGTCTTCATCGATATTCTCGAATTTAACAGAAAAATCCACCGCGAAAACTGTGGAAAATATAAAAAACGAACTAAGCACAAAAAACAACTTTTTCATAACAACCTCTATTTTTAATATTTTAGAGAAATTTGAGAAAACCGTCCCAAACATCATTGATTATTTTCCTGAACTAATAATTTTTACCCTATTATCAGTAAGATTCAAATCAAAAACCTGCCCGATTTCATTATAAATCCTTATGGTATTGTCATCAGCAAGCTCCATTTTTGAAATATAGACAAACTGCTCTACCCTTTCCTTAAAAGGAATGTAGAGATGACTGTAAATTTTAATGACAGACAACCGTATCATTCCGTCTTCAGACTCTTCAATAACGTCAACTTCCCCACTTCCGCCATAAAGCCCCATTCGGTATGATGCCCGATACTCTTTTCCCTTATGGACAATTGACGGAATTTCAGGTGGAGGAAACTCTTTTGCAAAAAGCAGTGGCTGAAGGAGAAAAAACACAATATTGCAAAAAAACAACTTTTTCATAGCAACCTCTATTTTTAATATTTTAGAGAAATTTGAGAAAAAAAACACTTTAGAAATGAAAAAAAAATCCGAAATTCGACTGAAAAATATCCAAAATGTCAATAGAAATTAAAAAATTTGTCTTAATTAAATTTTTCTGCCTCCGATAAATTTACTAGATAGAAAAAGTTCGAAAAAGAGGGGTGGGAAATATGGTCAACTCGATTTCAATTAATTCAATCAATTCTTACTCAATCTCAGGAGTTCTCGCCGGAAGCAATAAACTTTACGTTCCTGTAAAGCCAGCGATGGTGATTTACTCCCAGTTTGATCATGTTGCGGGATACGCGGCACGACCGAATCAGGCCGGAGTTTCTGTAAGCAAAGTGCAGATTTTGAACTCACTGATTGATCAACTTGCAACAATGAAGGGTACGCCAAAGCTTGACGTAAAATCACAGCAATTGTCGGAAAAACAGATTGACGGTTTAATTGATACGCTTCAAATCAAATTGCAGACGACCATGCAAGTTGCCGAAGCGACAGGCTACGGTCTTGCAGGCGTAGCTCCAGAAGCTGGAATGTTATTCTCAGTTGTTGCATAACGCACTGTACGGCATACAGTTCATTTGTCGGAAAACTCTTCCGAGGTCAAGAAATTTTGTCCTCGCGGAGAGTTTTTTTTATTCTCATAATTCATACCTCACACTTTCCGGTTTCCAGTTTCGTCTTTCCACTATCATCTTTCCGCCCATTCAGTTATAATCTTTTCGTTAAATCGAACATTATTTTTAGGAGACTTTATGTCTAGAGATACCAAAGAACTTTGCCACTGGGCAGACCAGCAGGCTGAGAGAATCATCAAACAGAAGGGTGAACTTGACTCGTACACTTGCGCGTCAGGAATCACACCTTCTGGAACTGTTCACATCGGTAACTTCCGCGAGATTATTACCGTTGATTTGATTGTCCGCGCGCTCCGAGACAGAGGCAAGAACGTCCGCTTCATCTATTCTTGGGACGACTATGACGTTTTTAGAAAAGTTCCTGGAAACATGCCAAAACCAGAAGAACTCGAAAAATATCTCCGCTATCCGATTACAATGGTTCCAGACACATTCGGACGCGACGAGAACTATGCCCGCCACCACGAAGTAGACATTGAAACTCAGCTTCCTCGCGTGGGAATCCACCCAGAATTTTTGTATCAGGCAAGCCGTTACCGCGCAAACCGCTACGCAGAAGGCATGAAAATCGCGATGCAGAAACGCGACGTAATCAAACAGTGCCTTAACGAGTACCGCGATGACGAGCACAAAATGAAGAGCGAAGACGTTTACTGGCCAGTAGCCGCATTCTGCTGCAAGTGCAACAAAGACGAGACCGAGATTCTCGAATACGACGGCGAATACGGAATCACTTACAAGTGCAATGCCTGCGGCCATGTAGAAAAAGGCGACCTCCGCACATCAAAAGAATTCAAACTCGGCTGGCGAGTTGACTGGCCAATGAGATGGAACGAAGAGAAAGTTTGCTTCGAACCAGGCGGAAAAGACCACATTTCTCCGGGTGGAAGCTATGACACTGCAAAACTCGTCTCAAAACGACTCTACAACTGGGACGCACCAGTTACAATGAAGTACGACTTCGTTAAGCTCAAGGGCGTTCCTGGAAAAATGTCATCATCAAAAGGAAAGGTAATTTCTTTGGTTGATGCTCTCGAAGTTTATCAGCCGGAAGTATTGCGATACATCTTCGCATCGAACAAAGTTGACCATGAATTCAGCATCAGCTTTGACCTTGACGTTGTTACAGTTTACGAAGCTTACGACAGAACCGAGCGAATCGCGTGGGGACTTGAAGAACCAAAAGAAAAAGATCCGGCAAAAAAAGAGGGCGTAATTCTCCGCGAAAAGAGAATCTACGAACTCAGCCAGATTGAACCGGGATTCCCGAAAGTTCAGCCTTATCAGGTTCCGTTCAGACTTCTAACGACTCTCCTCCAGACATATTCTGGCGACGTTGATGCCGTAATCAAATCTTTGGGCGACGTAAAACCTGAGCAGGAAGAAACTCTCAGAAGACGATGCGCATGCGCTTGGTACTGGATTAAAGAATCAGCTCCGACCTTCGCACCAGACTTCTGTTTTGCGCTCCGTGAGGACGGCGTTCGTGCAGAACTTGCAGAAGACATGGCAGCAGCCGTTAAGAAAGTTCTTACAGATGTCGTTCCAAAAATCGACAGTTTCCAGACGGACAAAGACTGCCAGCAGGCAATTTATGATGTTGCCACAGCACTCGGTCTGGACGCAAAGCAGCTCTTCCTTGCCCTCTACACAGCCTTGATTGGAAAGGAGCAGGGACCGCGACTTGGAAGCTTCATGCGAATCATCGGCAAAGCAAAACTCGAAAAACTTCTTTCTACAGTTGACGGAGTTTCGGCAGAAAAACTCGCTCAAAAAACACAGAACAAAAAACTCACACCGGAAGAAATCGACAAACTTCCGTTGGCAGAGCGATTCAGCCGCCGAGTAATTCTTAAAGTCAGCAAAATCGAAAAAGTCGAGCAGCATCCGGGCGGAAGTTTCCTCTACATTCTTACGCTCAACACAGGTGACGCAGAGCCACGCCAGATTGTAAGCTCAATCGTAAAATTCTACAAACCAGAAGAACTTTTGGGAAAGAACATCGTTTTGGTTTACAACCTTAAGCCGGCAAACTTCCGCGGAGTCCGCTCAAACGGAATGCTCCTCGCAGCAAGCGACCCGAACACAACCGAAGACACATGCGAAGTGATTTTTGCACCGCAGTTCGAAGTTGGAACAATCTTGGAGCCAGAGGGATTCAACGTTCCAGCCGATGTTGCAGAAATGTGCTTTGTAAAACCAGAGAAATTCCAGGAAATGGAACTCTCAACAAAAGACGGCGTTGTAGTTATTGACGGAAAGAAAATCGGCTCAAACGGCCAGTTCCTTTCTGTAGAAAAATACAAAGACGGAAAAGTAAAATAAGAATCAACTGTCATTCTGAACTTGATTTGAAAAAATTCAGAATGACAATTACGATTTACTAAAATTGAATAAAAAAGGCAGCCTGCAACGATTTTCGTTCACTGGCTGCCTTTTTTTATAGAGCACTTGAATGCGTAAAAATTTTATTGCGCACCGTCCTCTTTTATTTCGCTTTGAGTTCCTTCGGTAGCGTTTTCCGCCCCGGAAACCTCCGCAGATTTTTCACTTGACTGCGCTTCGAGAGTCAGATTTTCACAACGCTTGGCATTGTTTACAATCTCGTAGAATTCCTTGCCGTCCATCGTCTCGATTTCCAAAAGTCGGTTTGCAATGAATTCCAAAAGCCCCTTCTTCTCAGAAAGCAACTTCAAAACATAATTGTATCTCTCGTCCATGATTCGGGCAATTTCTTCGTCAATGTAATTCTGAGTCTGCTCACTGAACTCGCGGATAAGATTAGGTTCTCCGCCACGATTTCCGAGAACGCCCTTGCCCAAAGTCATGTTCTTGAATTTGTCGCTCATTCCGTAATCGACAATCATGCTCTTTACAAGCTCAGTCGCACGAGCAATATCGTTCGAAGCTCCGGTGGAAATATCGTCGAGAAGGATTTGCTCCGCCGCGCGACCACCGAGCATTGAGTCAACCTCGTTGATAATATCCTTTCGCGTAAGGAAATTTTTTTCCTCTTCCTCACGGTACTGCGTAAAGCCACCAATTCCGTGGCTTCGCGGAACAACAGTAATTTTGTTTACAGGCTCGTGTTCCGGCGTGAATGCCGCAACAAGCGCATGTCCCGTCTCGTGAACAGAAACAAGGCGCATTTCTTTTTTATTATCTTTTCGGCTCTTCTTTTTAAGACCGATGCTAACCTTGTCGATTGCCTCGTTAAAATCTTCCATAGCAACTTTCTTGCGTCCGTTTCGAACCGCGAGCAAAGCTGCCTCGTTAACCACGTTTGCAAGGTCTGCACCGGCAAAACCTGTCGTTCCGTGGGCGATTGACTCAAAATCAACATCGTCATCGAGTTTTACGTTCTTCGCGTGGATTCTTAAAATCGCCTCGCGACCTTTTACGTCCGGTCTCTCAACAGGAACCTGACGGTCAAATCGTCCCGGTCGGAGCAGAGCCGGATCAAGAATGTCAGCGCGGTTAGTCGCCGCAAGAATAATAAGTCCCTTTTCGTTCTCAAAACCGTCCATCTCAACGAGGAGCTGGTTCAAAGTCTGCTCGCGCTCGTCGTTTCCGCCGCCAAAACCGTTCACACGGCTTTTTCCGAGGGCGTCAATCTCATCAATAAAGACAATGCAAGGTGCTTTTTCACGCGCCTGTTTGAACAAATCTCGAACACGGCTCGCACCAACACCGACGAACATTTCTACGAAGTCAGAACCAGAAATGCTAAAGAACGGAACACCGGCCTCTCCAGCAACGGCACGTGCCAAAAGCGTCTTACCAGTTCCCGGAGGTCCAACAAGAAGAACACCTTTCGGAATTTTTCCACCGATTTCAGTATATTTTTTAGGCTCCTTCAAAAAATCTACAACTTCCACAAGCTCGTCTTTAGCTTCGTCAACGCCCGCAACGTCCGCAAAACGAGTCTTTACTTTTCCGTCTTCTACGGCTTTTGAACGGTTTCCGCCGTTTCCAAAAATCGAACCGATTCCGCCCATTCCGCCGGTCATCTTTCTAAAGATAAAGAAATAAATTCCAATCAAAATAAGGAACGGAAGAAGATTTATAATAATCTGCAAAAGAATGCTGTTCTGCTTCTGTATAATTTTATACTGAACATCGCTGTCATCGAGCATGTCCAAAAATTTTTTCGTAACAAAACCTGTCGTCTTGCAAAGCGGAGGATTGCTTACATTTTGCTGAGCCGTAAGAGCCGGAAACAATCTGAATCTTGTTGAAAAAGAACTGTCTTCCGATGAAAAATCAGTTGATTTTGAACTCTCCTGCGCAGTCTTCTTCGCATCAGAATCTTTTTGCGCGTAGCCGACAAACGTACTTTCACCGACAATCTCAACTTTTTTAATCGTGCCAGTTTCAATCATCTTTCGGAATTCGGAATAATCCACGCTTCTTATGTCGCTAGTCCGTCCGAAAAACATATTCGCTATAACAAGACCTGCAAGAATTGCAAGAAGTACGCCGAAAAACGGAAACTTCATCGGCTTTTTATGTTTGTTGTCGTTTTCATCTCCAGGCTCGGTCGAGAGCTTGAAAAAGTTATATGGATCATTATCCCCTTTATTTTTTGGGTTTTCGTTGTTTTCGTCGCTCATTTAAACTCCAAATTTTCTTCGATTGTATATTGGTTAATATACTCTAAATTTTTCGTTTAGACCATATTTTTTATCAGAATCGTAGTAATAAGAGTGATTAAATTTTTCTTTCCGTTATAATTTAAATTGATTTGGCGGAAATTCATTAATTTTTTTTCTGTAAAACCGATAATGGAAAGGGGCTTTTTAACTATTGGCCCGTAGAATGACTATCTTACTTTATGGGAGGGAAAAGATGGCGTTTGGAAATCCTTATGCTGCGTACCAGAAAACTGCTGTCAGCACCGCAAGCCAGGGAAAACTCGTCGTAATGCTTTATCAGGGAGTTTCGAGAGAACTTACAGCAGCAAGAGATTGTTTTGACTTTGACGGAAATATTGCTGCCGCAAACATCGAAGCTTACGGAAAGCATATTCTGAAAGCTCAGGAAATTATCAATGAATTGCAAGTTTCACTTGATATGGAAAGGGGCGGTCAGATTTCTCAGAATCTTATGTCTTTGTATGTTTATTTTAACCATGAGCTTATGGACGCAAATATCAGCAAGAGCAAAAAGAAACTTGATTTCGTGCTCGATATGATAAAGCAGCTCGGCGGTGCATGGGAAACAGCTGTAAGCAACACGGCACCTGCTCATCAGTCAATCCAGCAGGCTTTGAACATTACAGGCTAAACCGTTGGGTTGCATTTAGCATCGGGAGTTTTGTATGGCAATTAAATTGAGCCAGCAGGAACTGGAAGAAAGAGTTGCGATTGTAAAACGATTCAAGAGTCTTCTTGAAGAGCAGCGCGAAAAATTCCGCGAATATCTTATTGTTCTTGAAAGCCAGCAGGAAAGGATTGAACAAGAAGACGGAGATTCCCTTCAGGCACACGCCGAACTTGGAAATCAAATCGTGGAAAATATAGCCAGCCTTCAAAAAGTGATTGTTCCTATGCAGGATTTGTACCTCAAAAAAGTTGGTGAAAATTCCGAGGACGCAATCTCAAAGATTCAGGAAGATTTGGCGAGTATGCACAAGCAGGTTATGGCTCAAAACGAGAAAAACCGAACGCTCTTGCAGGCTCACATGAATCAGATTCAAATGCAAATCGGAAAAATGGCAAGAAAAAACCCATACTACGGCAAGCGCTCCGTTTATGCGGAACGAGCCGCCGTGGGTACGGTTCTTAGCCTTGAAGGCTAACGTTTTATCATTAATGAAAACTCGGAAAGTTCGTCATAAAATCTTGAAGGGCTTCCGAGTTTTTTTTGTTTTCGTTCATCATCGCACTAAAACCCAAAAAGTGCTCCATGTATTTTCCCACCAAATCACATTCAATATTCACTTTTGAGCCAGACGATTTTTTTGAGAGCGTCGTGTTTTCCCACGTGTGAGGAATAACTGCCACAGAAAAAATCGACTCTGCCTCGGAATATTCAATAGTTGCCACGGTGAGCGAAATTCCGTCGATACAAACAGAACCTTTTTCGATGATGTAGCGAGCAAGCTCTGAATTTACGGCGAGCTTTACGTTTACGGCATTTTCTTCTTTTTCGAACGAAATTATCCGCCCAACTCCGTCAACATGCCCCGAAACGATGTGCCCGCCAAAGCGCCCGTTCGCCTTCATCGCACGTTCAAGATTTACCAGCGAGCCAGTCTGCAAATCCGCGAGGGAGGTTCGCCTAAAACTTTCGGGAGTCACGTCCGCACAAAAAGAAGAATCTGTTTTTTTGGTCACAGTCAGACAAGTGCCGTTTACGGCAACGCTTTCGCCCAAGGAAAGTTCATTCGCAAAACTGCATTTTATTGAAAGCTCTAGTGATGAGCCAGTTTGTGTTATGCTTAAAATCGAACCAAGTTCTTCAACAATTCCTGTAAAAATTTTATTTTCCTCCTCGCGTGAATTTTAAAAGAATATCTTCGCCAAAAAATTCAACTTTTGGCTGCCCAAACTTAACGCAATCCGCCGGAAGGTTGATTCCCTGCCCGCGCACCGGTGAAAAAATCGTTTTGCCGTCATTACCGAATATTTTTGGGGCAATGTAAACGTGCAGTTCCTGCACCAGCGGTGAGCCATTTCCTTCATCAAATAAAAGACTTGCATTAAGATTTCCGCCGCTCTCAACAAGAAGCGAGTCGATTCCCATTTCGCCAAGTTTTTTTAGAACGGCAGAGAGCGAAAGTTTTCCGTCCGTTCCGGGAACAGGAATCACTTTTACGCCATTTGATTCTAAAGAATCACGTTTTGATTCATTTTCTTCTATTATATTATGACTCTTTGAATTCTCTTTGCAAAACAAAATTACCGGGATTTCGCGGGCCGTTTTTACTAGATTTGAATCCAACGGCAGCTTGCATTCCGAATCCAAAATTACTCGCATGGGCTGACGGCGAGTTTTTCCGTCATTCAGGCGAACGTTCAGCGTCGGGTTGTCTTTTAAAACCGTCCCGATTCCTGTCATTACAGCCATAACTTCGCTGCGTGTTTTGTGAACATTCTCGCGTGCCTTTTCTCCCGTAATCCATTTTGACTCGCCAGCCGAAGTTGCCGTGAGTCCGTCCGCAGTCATCGCATATTTTATGATAACGTAAGGCATTTTTGTTTTTATGTAATGAAAAAAAACAGGATTCAGCTCATCGCATTCATCACGCAAAAAATCTGTCACGACTTCAATGCCGGCTTCCCGCAAAATTTTTACGCCCTTTCCGTTCACAAGTGCATTCGGGTCACGGCTTCCCACAACGACTTTTTTGATTCCAGACTCGATTATCGCCTGAGTGCAGGGAGGCTGTCTTCCGACGTGGCAACACGGTTCGAGCGTCACAAAAATCGTGGCACCGCGCACGTCGGTTCCGTTTTCCAGCGCATTTTTGAGAGCGTCCCGCTCGGCATGAAGGTCGCCGCATTTATGGTGATAGCCTTGGGCAATAATTTTTCCGTCCCGCGCAATAACCGCCCCGACCAAAGGATTCGGGTTAGTCCAACCGCGTCCGAGCTGGGCCAAAGCAATCGCGTGCCGCATAAGAGTTTCATCATTCATAAAATTTAGTTTGATATAAAACAATTCATTTTTCAAGTCCTTTCACACTCCCCTTCCCCAAGTTTCTTGAAAAACCGACTACCGAAATAACAAAAAGAATACTAAAAAGTTTAATTTCGAGTTTTCTCTCAGGAGCATTGAGCAAAGTGCATTCATGCTGAGCATATAGCTGTGTCATATCGAGTGTACTGCTGTGTCATGTCGAGTGTGCTGCTGTGTCATGTCGAGCGCAGTCGAGACATCTGCTTTTACCGAACGTAAACGGACTGGAGAAATCTATCGTCTATAGACCTCTCGACTTCGCTCGAGGTGACAAAAAACGTCATGTCGACTACGTTCTGGTTGGCATTACAGTGTCATCCCTGTTTTTTACTACCTGTGTCCCATCTGTATCTATCCGCGTTTATCTGCGTCAAAATTTGCAAGTTGTCCTTCCGAGCATTCCTCAACTGTCATGTCGAGTGTACTGCTCTGTCATGCCGAGCGTACTGCTGTGTCATGTCGAGCGCAGTCGAGACATCTACCGCACCCGGACAATAGCAGAGTGGAGAAATCTTCTGATTGTAGACCTCTCGACTTTGCTCGAGGTGACAAAAAAAGGGATTCCGAGGCTCGAGGTGACAAAACAATGGGCATTCCGAGTGCTCGGCAGTGCAGACATTTTTTTTACACCTACAAGTTTGTGGACTCATTGGTAAAAGATTTTTCATTGAAACAAATGCTATTTTAAAGTAAATTTACAGGCGGAGGTTTTATGTTTACAGAGATTCTTGACCTTGTTGGTCTTCTTGTTTTTGGTTTTATTTTGCTCGTAAAAGGTGCGGATTGGTTCGTGGAGGGTGCTGCAGGAATTGCGAACAAACTTGGCGTTCCTCAACTTGTAATCGGACTTACGATAGTTGCAATGGGAACGAGCGCACCAGAAACTGCGATTTCTCTTACAGCTTCTTTTCAGGAAAGCGCAGCCCTTGCCGTCGGAAACATAGTCGGCAGCAATATTATGAACGTGCTTGTCATTCTTGGAATCACCGCCATAATCACGCCTCTTGCCGTTCAAAAATCAACGATTAAATACGAAATGCCTTTTGTGATTTTTATTTCTGTTCTCTTTCCGATTCTCGGTCTCGGTCTTGGACTTACAAAAGGACTCGCAGCCCCGGACGGTGTTTTGAGCAGAATCGACGGAATCATTCTCCTTTTGCTGTTTGTAATCTACCTTGCATATCTCTTTTACATGGTAAAGCACGGCCAGGCAGAAGCTGAAGAAATTCCTGGCGAAAAAAATGCAAATTGGCTAAAGCTACTTGCGTTGCTGGCAGTGGGACTAACGCTCATCATCCTTGGAAGTGATTACACGATTCGTTCGGCTACAAAACTGGCAAAGCTTTTTGGAATGAGCGAACGATTCATCGGGCTTACAATCGTAGCGTTCGGAACTTCGCTTCCGGAACTTGCGACTTGCATTGCGGCAGGATTAAAGAAAAACGCGGACATTGCCATTGGAAATATCGTCGGAAGCAACATATTCAACATGCTTTTTGTAGGCGGTGTTTCGGCAGTAATAAAACCTGTTACGTATCAAGGCGGCTTCTTTATTGACAGCGCAGTGTGCCTTTTTACCGCCGCACTTCTCTATCTCTCGGTATTCTTCAACAAAAAACGCGTGCTGAACCGTTTTAGCGGAACACTGATGATTGTATGCTACGCGGCATATTTTGCCTACCTCGTAATGAAAAGCGGAAATTAACAGGAAAAAATGAGGAAATTTCCCAAATTCCTTTTTTGTGTTTTAGGCCTATTTTTCTCATTTTTTGCAAATGCACAAAATTTTCACATAAGTGTCGAACCGAGTTTGGGAGTTTCATGCGGTGTCTTAAACGAGTTGCTTTACCACTCGACAGACACTTCAAAAAAAATCAGTCTTTTGGAATGGGAACGGAATTTGATTCTTGGCGGAACAAAGCTGAATCTAAGCTACAATGCTTTACGCTTTGAATCGTCATTTTGGGTTGCCGTTCCCCGCATTTGTGGCGAAATGCGCGACTCGGACTGGCTGAACACACGAAACTATTCGATGAAGACAAATTATTCCGTTGGCGACAACTATTCCGACGGAAACTATGATGCAACAATCTCTTTGATTTATGATTTTGAGCCAACCCCCGGATTTTTTATCTCTCCTAAAATCCAAGCCCAGTACGCCTTCGATTCTTTTTACCGCAAAAAAGGTTCAAAAGGCTGGTACGGTGACGCTGAACATTCTTCAGACGGAAAAAATCATTATTGGTATGATGAAGAAGCACAAGAATATCCGTCAGTGAATCCTGAAACCGGGAAAACCCGAAAACTTGCAGGAATCGATTATTATCGGCACAGCGTTTACTTATGGGCCGGCCTTGCACTCGGATTCAATTATAAGAAATTTCACGGGGATTTGGGCTTTTTGATAAGCCCATTCACATACTTTTCTGCGGAAGACAGGCATCACACGGCAACATCCAACGACAATGTATATCATGAAATTCAGCAGGATTTTTTTTCAGCGTATAAATTCAATTTGAATCTTTCGTATGCAATTTCAAGATTTTTTGATTTGACTTTTAACTGTGAAACGCTTATTACACTGACCCTAAAAGGCGACTTGTACATAGGTTGGGCAAAAGACGTTGACCAGCCGTCAGGGGCAAGCGCACAAACAACCTCTGCGGGCTTAGGATGCCGAATAAAACTGCGGTAGGCTAGTACATTAAATATAGGGTAACTCAAAAAACTCTGTTACTTTTCCAAGGTATACGTCATTCCGAACTTGATTCGGAATCTACAAACAAGGATGCTGAAATAAATTCAGCATGACTCTTAGTTTTTTGTATTCTTTCAGTTTGCTGAATTTTTAAATATTCCCAAATGGATTTGCAGAAAGCGAGTTTTACCCACGATCAAATTTATTTTGCGTCCAGCGATTCCACGGATTTTAAAAGTTCTTCCGTGGCTTTTGATTTTTTGACGGTTTTCATTTCGGAAGATTTTTCGTTGGAATCCGAAATCAAAAAGCAATCGACAGAAATCTTATTTTTTGAAATCTCAGCCAAAACCTGACCAAAATCAAAACATTTCTCGCCGCAACTGCGCGGAGGTGCGTCGCCAATCAAAATGATTTTTTTTATTGAGTCTTTTCGCCATTCAAATTCCGTCGCACAAAAATAAAGCGCCTCGTAAACCGCTTCTTCCCGGTCGCCGCCACCGTTCACAAATGCAGATTTTATTGCCTTTGAAAAAGCTTTCGCATTTTTTAGGACCCCCAAATTTTTTACGGGCAACCCGTTCGTTTGGAATTCATCGCCGTAATCCTTGTAAAGGACAAGAGCGATTCGCACGTCCAAAAACTTTTTCATCTGCTTTTCAAAACGCGAAAGCCAATTTTTTTTTCAATTCAGCAAAATCATCTTTCATGCTTTGAGTCGCGTCAATTGCAAAAACAATGTCGGTCGGAGATTCAAAAGAAAAACTTTCGATTTCTGCAAGAAGTTTGTTTGGCAAATCAGAATTTTTTTTCACATGGATAAGTTTTCCGTCGCCTTCGGCGGCAATTTTTGAAAAACTTTCCTCGATTTGCCAGTCGGAAAGGTTCAGCGTTAAAAAATTGTCGGTAACTTTTCCGCCGGAATCGCAATATTTTTCGGCATACGCGCGCACAGAAACCGTCATGCCGTCAAAAAAATCACATTCGCTCTGATTTTGAATCACATAGCCAAAATACATTTTTTGAGGAATATAGATATGAAAGCATTCGCCAAAAAAATTATTTTCCAGCGTTGAAGAAATTAACGCGTTCGGAAGCCGCTCCATCCTAAAAGTCGATTTTGCACCGTAGGAATAGCGAAGTTCGTTTCCGTTCACAGGATTAAATTCTTTTGCACGCATGAGCGACAGGTCCGGGTCGTTATAATTCTCGCTTTTTACGAGCAGCGCGACACTCTGAATATCGCCCCGTTTTTTTACAAACAGGTGAACGCCGTGCCCGTCAGTTACAAGATGATTTTTGTCCTCCGGCAAAACCAAAATATCATCTTGCGACAAAACCAAGTCGTAATTTTTTTTGGGTTCAGGCTTTGCCTTGACCTTTTTTTTCGAAAAACACGGACTTGCCACGAGAAGAATTGTAAATACTAAAAAGCTGACTCGAATTTTTAAGAACATTCCGATTTAAAAAATCTCTTTAAAACAAAACAGGGGGCATTTGCCCCCGTGTTAAAACCAGAATTGATTTTTTGGAACTATTCTTCTACAACTTCGTCTTCAAATGGAATTGCGTTTCCAACAGTGTCTGAGAATGCGAAGTCTGCAACAAAGTGCTGTCCTGGATAGATGTTTGCATACATAGCCATTTTAGCCTGAGTTTTTGTTGTGTATCCAGTCTGAGCAGCTGTTACAGTAACAGTTTTCTTAGCAGTTGTGCTGTCTGCGGCATCAAGATATTCTACAGTGTAGCTTCCGTCGTCATTTGCCGTAACTTTGATTACAACTGTAATAGCTCCGTTGCTGTCAGCAGTGAAGTCTGATGCAGCAAAATCATAGTAAGTTCCAGATGATGGAAGGATTTGAGTTTCAGTAGCAGCTGTTGTTCCGTCTGAAGCTGTAAAGTTGCTTGCTGCAGTGAAGTTGTTGTCTTTAAGAGCGGCATTTTCATATTTTGAAACATAAGTTCTGATTTTTGAACCATCATACTGGATAGCTGCGATGTCGAAATCGTAAGCCGTAGAATCTGTTGCGTTTTCTGTAAGGTTGAAAACGAAACCTGCTACACCGTTTGCAGAGCTCTGTCCCTCTTCAGTTCCATAGTTGATACCATCTGTTTTCGGTGTCAATTTGATTGTACATGTTGAACCATAATGCTTTGCGGTAAGCTTATTGAAAGCACGGTAAAAATATCCTTTTTCTGTACTAGTTGCGCTAGCAGTGTTTTGTATAGCACCAGAAGTTGTCGATTGCGCATGTTTGACAGTAACAGTACCATCAGTTGCTGTAGAAGTTGTTACATAGCTGTTGTCGAAATCAACTGATTTACCAGAGAAAGCATTCTCTTCATCATCAGAACAAGAAGTAAATACAGCTGCAGTTGCCAATAAAGTTGCAGCAGAGAAAGCTGCCAAAATTTTCTTCGAAAGTTTCATAAAAAATCCCTCGTTTAAATTCAAATTTTTCAGTCTAGCATACGCCAGACATCTAAAAATAAATTTAACACAGATATTTTTAAATTTCTAGTTAAAATTCAAAAATATTTAAAGTATTTTTAATTTTTGTCGATAAATGCGTTTTTCTTCTATAATATCTTTATGTTTTTTGCTTCGACTTCGCTCAGCAATCTCGAAAGCGAAAATCGTTAGATTTGAGCAAATCCGCTTGTTATTTTTCGTCACCTTTAAGATTCATGCACAATTTAAACGAGGGATTAGTATGAAATTATTTTCTAAAAGATTTTTAGCTGTTACAAGCTCAATAGCATTGCTGGCAGGTGCGTTTATTGGATGTTCAAGTGATGATGAAGAAGATGCATTCTCAGGAGATACTGTAGAATTCGACAATGGACGAGTTTTCATCAAAACAGATGAAGATGGTTCTACTAAAACAAAAACAAGTGACTTTATCCTTACTAATATAACAGACATTAAACAGGCTACAAGTGAAACTGCAACAAAGTCAGGATATTATAATGTAACAAATGATTCATATTATTACAGGGCATTCAAACAGACAACAACTAAGCATTATGATTCAACATGTACATTTACAATTACACCAAACGACTTAAATTCAACCAATGTGAGCAATGGTGTATTAGGTTTTGTATTCGGTCTCACTAGCGAAAATGTTACCGCAAGTGACAATACAACAACTGGTACAGCATATTCATTTGGCGTAGCCGCTGTTCGTTGGAATGCATCTGCTAATAAAGCACAGTATTATGTTGCATGGGAAGACGGTGCTGTTGTAAAAGCAAACAATTATCAGACTTCAGGAAACTTTATGGATATAAATGGTACTGAGTTGGAAGATTCTACAACAGGTGAAAAATACTTTAGCGGATGGCAGGACTTAGGTGTAACAAGCTTGACAGACGGAAAACTTGTAATAAAGGCAAAAGTAACTGCAAATGACGATGGTTCATACAAAGTTGTATTCTATGATTCAAACGATGCTGTTTTGGAGACAAATGAAGGTGTTACAGCTTCTATTACGGGCTTCAACGCAAAAACACAGGCAAAACTTGCTCGCTACGTAAATATTTATTTCGGTGAAAATTTCAATGCAACTGCAAAATTCTCAGACACAAATGGTGCTGACATAATTTTCGAAGATGATGTTGTAGAGGAATAATCCTTTTCCAACTAGCTAAGCCGCCTTCGGGCGGCTTTTTTGTTTGCAGGAATGGCACTTCGCCTGACACTCAGGCGGCCACTGCAAGAGTTTTTTTTAGGCAGAAAGTCGCAGCAGACTGAATATAGCCCCGCATGGAGCAGTTGCGGAGCAAAACCGCGAAGCGGGTCGGAGGCGAAGGCCGGAGCTGCGGAACGCGGGGAACGGAAAGTAAAATACGCGGCGCTGAAAGGGAACGAGGGCTTCCACAAGTTTGTTCGCTCCAAAAATCATGCATTTTACTTTGACATCGCTCAGTGACCGTATGAACAAACTTTTTCCCTTTTATTTGAAACTTGACGCGTAAAGAAATGGGCTGTATAGTAAAAGAACGGAGTCGCATTGCAAAAGCGACCGTCTCCGTTGAGTTGTTAATAAACCCGCCGAGAGTTGTCACTACGTTTGGGGCGGGTTTTTTTTATGCTCTTTTCTTATTATTTGAATAGGAAAGTAAGCACCTGTATAACCAAAGCGATAACGGCGATTAAAAGCATCACTTTCTCGTATCTTGACATACAGAGCCTCCTTCTTCATGACGAATTCGGAGGCAAGCCGCCACGAGTTTGCAGAGGCAAACTTCAATTCTGCAATACGACTCCTAAAAAAGATTACACGAGATAAAAATT
>NZ_JPUF01000030.1 GCF_014737315.1 Treponema zioleckii
CATTTGCGCTTTTATTGCTCGATTTGTAAAATTTGTGGCAGAAAAGTTTCTGGGATTTAAAATAAAAAAACCGACCCAAAGTGCACTTTAGGGTCGGTTGTCAAAACTCAAAAATATAGTTAAATATTATTTGAAATCTTTAGGGCGACGTTCCTGTCTCTTGCATTTTGAACATTCTGCAAGGTTTCTAAGTCGTCCGTTTTCGTACATAGTCTTCATATTGATCTCACCGCCGCAATCAGGGCAAATGAATTTCTGTGTTGTAACTGTTGTACGAGAGTTCTTACTTGCACCAGCCATGACTAGCCTCCAATTAATCGATTATTGTGCTATTCTATAAAATAGTAGCACTGTTGTCAATATCACAAGTAAAAATCAGCGTTTGTTTTTGTAATAATAAATATTATCGGAAATATTTTGCAAAATGCTAAGAAAAAGCCCCAGAAAAGATAAAAATTTAAGTTGTTTTTTAGATAAACTCGCATATAATATAAAACAGATTAGTGATTATTTCGTTTGTAAATAGTCTTAATTTTTTATTTTACTTATAAGCGAGGTTCGCATGGACGTCCAGTTACAGGAATTGATCGACAAGATCAAGAAAGATGGTGTCGCTGCTGCAGAAAAATCCGCTTCTGAGAAACTTGCTCAGGCAAAAAAAGATGCTGAAAAAATCATCGCTGATGCAAAAGATAGAAGCTGAAAAAATTATCAAGGCGGCAAAAGACGAGACAGCACGTATGGAAAAAGCAAGCGAAGACGCAATCCGTCAGGCTAGCCGAAACCTTGTTTTGTCTTTTAGAGACAGTGTTACAAAAGAGCTTTCTGCTTTGGTAACCTCAGAAACTGAAAAAGCTTATTCTTCTGATTTGCTTTTAAAACTTATCCCAGAAACAGTAAAAGCTTGGACATCTAAAACTGATGCAGAGAATGTTGCTGTTCTTCTGAATGAGAGTGACCTTTCGGCTCTTGAGTCGTCATTGAAGTCGGCTTTAAAATCTGAAATCGAAAAGGGGCTTACTCTTAAAGTTGACAACTCAATCAACAAAGGATTTAGAATAGGAATTGACAATGGTGCGGCGTTCATCGACCTTTCTGATGAGGCTGTTGCTGATTTGTTCAGTGCATATTTGAATCCAAAAGTTGCTGCTATCATGAAAGAGGCTTCTAAGTAATAAAATCGCCAATAAATTTTATATTTTTTGAGCTGTTTATATGGGGGTAAAATGAGTAATCAGTATTACTTGGTGTCACAGCTTCCAGAATTTACTGTGAGCGATGACCGTTCAAATCTTCCAATTACTTATGAATACTATTATGACCTCTGTTCACGTTTTCTTGACAAAAAAAGTATGATGATTCTTGACGGGCTTTCTCTTGAACCCGCACTTGATTCTTCTAAAACAGGTTCTAAACTTGTTGATTCTTGGAACTACAAGGAAAAAAGTTTGAGACTTGCGCTTGCTCAGATTCGTGCGCTTCGAATGAAGAAGAAGTTTAGCACATCAAATGAGTCGATTGCTCCAGACGCTGTACAGGCGGCACGAACTGCTTCCGGAATGGAAAGTCCTTTGGCTGCTGAACAGTTTTTGAATCAATATAGGCTTAATGTTATAGAAAGTATGCGTCCGACAGATGGTTTTTCGCTTGATGCTGTATTTAGCTACGGTTTGAGACTGAAACTTGCCACACGAATGAAAAAATTCAATGCGGCTACTGGTATGGCTTCTTACCATAAAATCTATGATAGTATACTCAAAGAAGGCTCTTCTGAGTAATTCTGGAGTTAATGGAGATAATAAATGACGGATACAAAAGGAAAGGTAGTCGGCGTTAATGGAAACATGGTTTCTGTCGAATTTGACGGAAATATTTCCATGAACGAAGTTGCCTATGTAAAAGTTGAAGATTCAAGCCTGAAAAGTGAAGTTATCCGTATCCGCGGAAATGTAGCTCAGCTTCAGGTTTATGAAATGACAAAGGGAATTAAGGCAGGTGACACTGTTGAATTTACAGGTGATTTGCTTTCTGCTGAGCTTGGTCCAGGTCTTCTTGGTCAGGTTTATGATGGTTTGCAGAACCCGCTTCCTTTGCTTGCTGAAAAAGCCGGCTGGTTCCTTGAGAGAGGTGTTTATGTAGATCCTCTTGATAAATCTAAAAAATGGGAATTTACACCTACTGCAAAAGTTGGTGATGTACTAAAAGCCGGAGAATATGTTGGAACTGTTCCTGAGGGTCCTTTTACCCACAAGATTTTCGTTCCGTTCTATTTGCTTGGTTCATACACTGTAAAATCAGTTGCGGAAAAAGGTGAGTATACACTCAAAGATACTGTTGCTGTTATTACAGATGAAAAAGGCAACGACGTGAATGTTACATTGTCTTTCAAGTGGCCTGTAAAACGTGCAGTTAACTGCTATGCAGAGCGACTTGCTCCTAACGAGACAATGGTTACAAAGGTTCGCCTTATCGATACATTCTTCCCTGTTGCAAAAGGTGGAACGTATTGTATTCCAGGCCCGTTCGGTGCTGGTAAGACAGTTCTTCAGCACACGACTTCAAAATATGCGGACGTTGACATTGTAATCATCGCTGCCTGCGGTGAGCGTGCGGGTGAAGTCGTTGAGACACTTACTGAGTTCCCTGAACTTAAAGACCCAAAAACCGGAAAGACTTTGATGGAGCGTACAATCATCATTTGTAACACTTCTTCAATGCCTGTAGCTTCACGAGAAGCTTCGGTTTACACATCAGTTACTTTGGCTGAATATTATCGCCAGATGGGACTTAACGTTCTTCTTCTTGCAGACTCAACATCTCGTTGGGCTCAGGCTCTCCGAGAAATGTCTGGTCGCTTGGAGGAAATTCCTGGTGAGGAAGCATTCCCTGCTTACATGGAATCCTATATTGCCGCATTCTACGAACGCGCGGGCCAGGTTCTTTTGCCAGATGGTTCAAAGGGTTCTGTAACTATCGGTGGTACGGTTTCTCCGGCCGGTGGTAACTTTGAGGAACCTGTAACACAGGCTACATTGAAGGTTGTTGGTGCGTTCCACGGACTTTCTCGTGCTCGTTCTGATGCTCGAAAATATCCTGCTATCGACCCGATTCAGTCTTGGTCAAAATATCACGGAATCATCGCGCAGGACAAAGTTGATTTCTGTTTTGACATAATGCGTCGTGGTGTTGATGTTGCTTCGATGATGAAAGTTGTTGGTGAAGAGGGTACTTCTCTTGATGATTACCTCGTTTACCTCAAGGAAGAAATGCTTGATGCGGTTTACTTCCAGCAGAACTCATTTGATGCGATTGATGCTAACGCGACTGTAGAGCGTCAGAAATATGACCTCGACAAGCTTATTGGTATTCTTGGTTCTAATTTTGAACTTTCGGACAAAGATGAGGCTCGTTCTTACTTTAACCAGCTTCGACAGAAGTTCCTTGACTGGAACTACACAGAGTTTGAAAGCGATGACTTTAAGAAACAAGAAAGAGAAATTGATGCTTTGTATGCGTCAAAATCTGGAAAACTTACTGCGGAAGCAGAAGGTCTTCTTAAGGCTTAAGCGGAGGACAGTGCACAAATGAACAAAGTATACAGCAGAATTGAATCTATTACAGGTTCGGTTATTACAGTCCGCGCTGAAGGCGTAAAATACAATGAACTTGCAGAAATCACAACCCGATTCGGAAAATCTCTTGCAGAGGTTAACAAAATCGACGGTGACTTGGTTTCTTTGCAGGTTTTTGCTGGTGGTCGAGGTGTTTCTACTGGTGACCACATCCGCTTCCTCGGACACGAAATGGAAGTTTCTTTTAGCGATGATTTGCTCGGACGTATTTTCAACGGTTCTGGAGAGCCGAGGGATAACGGTCCGTCTCTCGCTGAGAACTTGAAGCCAATTGGAGGTCCTTCTGTAAACCCTTCAAAACGTATTCTTGCAACACGCATGATGCGTACGAACATTCCGATGATTGATATGTTCAATACATTGGTCGTTTCGCAGAAACTTCCGATTTTCTCTATCTCTGGTGAACCTTACAACCAGCTTTTGGCACGAATCGCTATGCAGGCTGAGGCTGATGTAATCATTCTTGGTGGAATGGGTCTCAAATATGACGACTTCCTCTACTTTAAGAAAACACTCGAAGAGGGCGGCTCTTTGAGCAAAACTGTAATGTTCGTTCATACGGCGGCAGACCCGACTGTAGAATGTATCAAGATTCCTGATATGTCGCTTGCAGTTGCCGAGCAGTTTGCTTTGCAGAACAAAGACGTATTGGTTCTTCTTACCGATATGACTTCGTATGCGGACAGTATGAAGGAAATCGCAATTACACAGGAGCAGGTTCCTTCTAACCGAGGTTATCCTGGAGACTTGTACTCGCAGCTTGCTGCCCGATACGAGAAGGCCGTTGACTTTGATAGTGCTGGTTCTGTAACGATTCTTGCCGTTACGACAATGCCTGGTGATGACGTAACTCACCCGGTTCCTGATAACACTGGATATATCACGGAAGGTCAGTACTACCTTAAGGGTGGACGAATTGAGCCGTTCGGTTCTCTTTCTCGATTGAAGCAGAACGTAAACGGTAAGACCCGAAAAGACCATCGTGCCCTTATGGATGCTATGATTCGTCTTTACGCATCTTACAAAGACACCCTTGAGAAAAAATCGATGGGATTTATGATGAGTAACTGGGATGAAAAGTTGCTCAAATATGGTGTAATGTTCGAAAAAGAAATGATGGACTTGACCGTTAACATTTCTTTGGAAGAAGCTCTTAATCTTGGTTGGAAAATCCTTGCGGACTGTTTCGACAAAGATGAGACTGGTATCAAATCTGAATTGATTACAGAATTCTGGCCGAATAAATAGCATTTACGGAGAGGATTGAATGGCAAAAATTAAGCTGACAAAGAATGAGCAGAAAGTTCAGAAAGATGCGCTTAAAATGTATCAGCGTTATCTTCCGACTCTTACGCTCAAAAAACAGCAGCTTCAATCTGAAATCAGAACTATCGAGGTAAAAGCCAAAGAGGTTCGACAGGCGCGAGTTGAACTTGAAAAAGAATTTCAAGTTTGGATAAGTGTCTTCGGCGAAGAAGAGGCTTTTAAACCTGGCATGGTAACTGTCCGTAACATAAAGAAAGGCGTCGGAAATATTGCCGGCGTTACGATTCCCGTTTACGAGGGAGCTGAATTCAATAGGGGCGATTACGATTTGTATTCGACTCCTCTTTGGATTGATATGGCTGCCGACAGAATGGAAAAAGCACTTTCTTTGGATTTGGAAGCCAGTGTTCTCGACGAACAGGTTAGGCTGCTTTCTAAGGAATTGCGCACTACAAGTCAGCGCGTGAACCTTTTTGAGAAGGTTAAGATTCCTGAGGCAAAAAGCAATATTAAGAAAATTTCGGTCTACCTTGGTGACCAGCAGGTTAGTGAAGTAGTTCGCTCTAAAATCTCGAAAAAGAAGATTGATCAGCGAAATGCCGCTAAAAAGCTTGCCGAGGAGGCTGAAAAAGCAAAGGGGGCTGAAGCATGATAGTTCCAATGAAGAAAGTTTCTTTGATTGTTCTTCAAAACGAACGCAAAGAAGCCCTCAAATCGCTTAGAAAAGTTGGTGTTCTTCATCTTGAGGAAGTTCAGGGAAACAGTGAGGAGCTAGCTTCTTATAAAGACCAGAATTCTAAAGTTGAAAAGGCACTTTCGCTTCTTGGTGAAATTAAATTTGGCAAAAAGGACAAGCCGGCCCAGCAAGATGTTGTACGCGACCGTGCTGTTGAAATTGCCAAAAATGTCATTGCGCTTTCTGAAGAAAAGAAAGCTTGCTTTGACCGCGTTACAAACGATTCTGTGGAGCTTGAGCGATTTGCAAAGTGGGGCGAGGTTAATCCTGCTGCTTTTGCAGAACTTGGCGAAAATGGAATCAACCTTTCGATGTTCGAAATTCCGTCGGATAAATATGTTTTGATCGGCGAGAATGTTAAGACTGTGGTTGTGAACAGGGATAAAGCTCATACAAGATTTGTGCTTGTTTCTGACGAGCCGTTGAGTCCGAATGAACGACCGGAAGGAATTCCTGCGGAAGCGTATCAGGTTGTAATGCCTCGATGCTCAACAAAAGAGCTTTCAGACGAGATTTCGCATAGCCGAAAACGAATTGTTGAGATTGAGAATGAGCTTAAGAAAAACGTTCAGTATGTTGATTCTCTAAAAAAGTCGTTGGGAATCATTGCGAAAGATATTGAACTTGAAAATCTTTGTAGCGGAATGGGCTACGAGGATAAAGTTACCAGCGAAACTGGCGTGGTTTCTTCAAACGAATGCAAGGCGGATGAGAATCCTGTTGCATTGGCATGGCTCACGGGATACGTTCCTGTTGATGAGATGCCTAAGCTTGAGAATGCCGTTAAGCTCAATAAATGGGCATTTGCGGCTTCAGACCCTGCCGAAGATGACGTTGTACCGACAAAACTTAAGAACAACAGGTTTGTAAGCCTTATTTATCCGCTTACGGACTTTTTGGGAACGGTTCCGGGCTACCATGAATATGATATTTCTGGTTGGTTCCTCTTGTTCTTTACGGTGTTCTTCGGAATGATTTTTGGTGATGGCGGTTACGGTGGACTTGTAACGGCTGTTACGTTGATTTTTATTTTGAAGACCGTATGTGCCGGTAAGAAAGTTCCTGCAGTGCTTAAGCTGGTTCTCCTTTTGGGAGTTGCCACAATGGCATGGGGAGCTGTCACTTGTACGTGGTTCGGTTTACGACCAGACCAGCTTCCAGATTGGCTAAAGAACCTTTCTGTGCCTCCGTTGTCGAACGCTTACGACACGGTTGAGTGGGTTCCGTTCTGGACTAATGATGCCTCAAAAGGTACCTTGAGCACGGCTCAGAACTTGCAGATATTCTGCTTTACGCTGGCATTGTTGCAGCTTTGTGTTGCACACCTGAAAGGCATGGCTCGCTATGCTAAGGAAAAGTCACTGAAGTGCATTGCCGAATTTGGTTCATTTATCGAGCTGATTGGTATGTATTGGGTTGTGCTTTCTATGGTTGTTGACGGAAATATCTTCCCTATGATTGGAGGGGATGTTTACGGACTTCCTTGGGGAACAATCTCAATTCTGCTCGTTGGAGTTGGCTTTTTGTTCAGCTTTGTCTTCGCTAATTACGAGGGAAGTATCGGAAAGTCGATTCTTGAAAGCGTAAAGAATATTATTTCTGTTCTTTTGGGTGTTGTAAACGTGTTCTCGGACATCGTTTCATACATTCGCTTGTGGGCAGTTGGTTTGGCAGGTGCCGCAATCAGTGGAACAGTAAACACTATGGCAGGGCCGCTTGTTGGTCATGCAGTTTTGTTTATTTTCCTCATCATGTTGCTGGTTTTTGGTCATGGCTTGAACATGATTTTGAACTTGCTTTCTGTAATCGTTCATGGTGTTCGCTTGAATACGTTGGAATTCTCCAACCACTTGGGAATGTCATGGTCAGGATTTAAATACAAACCGTTCAGTGAAGAATAGCTGGGCTGTAGGTATAAAAATTGTGGTTTTATAAAAATCACATATCAAAAGAAACTTATCTTAAAAGGAGATAAATTATGAATTTTGGAATGATTGGTGCAGGTCTTGTTATGGGTATTGCTGCTATTGGTTCTGCAATCGGAATCGGAATTGCTGGACAGGGTGCGATTGGTGCTTGGAAAAGATGCTTTATGGCAAATAAACCAGCTCCATTCATCTTGACTGTATTTGCAGGTGCTCCTTTGACACAGACTATCTACGGATTTTTGTTGATGCAGCAGATGGCAGCTTCTTCAAAAATTAGTGAGAATCCACTGTTCTTCTTCGGCTTGGGAATCGCCGCTGGTCTTGCTATGTGTTTCTCTGCAATCGCTCAGGGAAAAGCTGGTGCGGCTGGTTCTGATGCGCTTGGTGAGACAGGAAAAGGTTTCTCTAACTACATCATGGTAGTCGGACTTTGTGAAACTGTTGCTTTGTTCGCAATGGTATTCGGAATGATTCAGTGCTAAGTTTATCTTAATCATGAAGATATAAGGGAATTGCTTAAGTTTTGGACTTGTGTCTTAAACTTTTGCAATTCCCTTTTTTTAAATTTCTTTTTATTCATATTTTTATTATCTAAAATACAATTGAAAGACTTTGGTTCAGTGTGGTAAAATAAACCAATCTTGATTAGGAGGATAAAATTGGCTAATAATTCAGAAGAAATCGTTGACTGGCGCAATACATTGAACGTTATTCTTGTAACACTTGGCCTTATCGTTTACTTCGGTGTAATCGGTTGGTTTTTCTGTTACGGAATTAGTAACGGTTATTTGAAGGCAATTGCTGGATTAGTAATGCTCGTTCCAAACGTTATCGGTTGGGTTGTAAACGGTTTTGCTAATGCTTCTGCAATTCAGCTTGTTGATGCTGAATTTGTAAGGGTTGTTACAATTGCTCTTGTAGTCATTGTCGCACTATTCATTGCAATCAAACGGCTTGAAAAATAGTTATCAGTTTTTGAGTTGCTATAAAAAGCGGTGCGTTTAGTTTTCGGGATTCTCGATTCTGCGTTCCGCTTTTTTATTTTTAAATGATTTTGATTTTTTTTGAATTATACGGTGATTTTTAATTATATGGCTGAAAATAAATTTTTAAAAACTAAAACAGTTTATTTGGGCGGTTCTGGAAATGTTCAGCGAATTGGAATCGGTGGTGACGAGCCCATTACGATTCAAACTATGTGGAAAGAGGGAATTGTAGGCGTAAAAGATGACAAAACTCGGCTCGAAAAAATTCGTGAAGAGATTGCCGAATTAAAAATGCTTGGCTGCGATATTATTCGTTTTGCGGTTCCGGATATGGCTAGCGCGGAAAGTTTTATTGAAATTTGCAAAATTACTTCCGTCCCGTTGGTTGCTGATATTCATTTTGATTATCGCTTGGCTTTAAAATGCCTTGAGGGTCCTGTAGCCGCAATCAGAATCAATCCTGGCAATATTGGTGCCCGTGAGCGTGTTGAAGCTGTTGTGAACGCTTGCCGCGACAAAGGTGCTGCGATTCGAATTGGTGTTAATACAGGAAGCCTTCCAAAAGACCTTGAAGCGAAGGTTGAGTCTGGAGAAATTAGTCGTGCTGTTGCGTTGAGCGAGACTGCTGCCCGCGAAGCTGCTGTTTTTGACGAACTTAATTTTGACCAGTTTGTTGTTAGCATGAAAGCTAGCTCAGTTCAAGAAACTATCGAGTCCAATGAAAATTTTGCTTCCAGATTTAACATTCCGCTTCATGTGGGTGTTACAGAAGCGGGGCCGTTGATTACAGGCGTTGTAAAGTCAACTTTGGCTTTTTCACATCTTCTTACCGAGGGAATCGGAAATACGATTCGCGTCAGTCTTTCTTCGTCTCCTGCAAACGAGGTTATTACCGGTCTTGAAATTTTGCGGGAATGCGGAAAAAGATCGGGCGGTGTAAAACTCGTTTCTTGTCCTCGTTGCGGCCGTCTCGGTTTTGACGTTCACGGTTTTATGAACAGGTGGCAAAATGAGCTTCTTTCGCTCAAAAAAGATATAACCGTTGCCGTTATGGGCTGTGTCGTTAACGGACCGGGAGAAGGCAAACACGCGGACTTGGGAATCGCTGGTGCAGGTGAAAAAGCTATAATCTTCAAAAAAGGTAAGATTGTAAAAACAATCGATATGAAGGATGCTGATTCTGAGTTCCGAAAGGAATTGGAATCTCTTTAGAAATAAAAACTGCTTTTAAGAGAAAAAGAAGCCGATAATAAAAGTATAAAACTGTTTGCATATTTTTATGTGCGCTACTTTTGTTCGGCTTCGAATAATTTTGAAGGACTTCAATTTTTATGAAAAAAATCGCTTTAATTTGCAGCTTGTTTTTCGTTTCTAATTTTGTTTTTTCTCAGATAGCTCCTAAAAAGCCTGAAAGCAAAGAGCTTTCTTGGCGTATTCTTGAGAATGCGCAAGTTGCGTTTGACAATGGAAAATATGGCGAAGCAATTAACCTTGCCAACAAGGCCCGCGAAAATAGAAAAAAAGAGATTGATTGGGAACTTTATGTTCTTGACGCTGCTCTTTCTCCGCTTGCCGTTCGTAAGGCTGGTGAGCTTTTTCCAAACGTCCTTGAAGTGTTAAAAGAACGTGATGAGAATGAAGCGATAAATCTCATCAACAAATATTTGAATTTGTATTCTTCGGAGCGTTTTGACGATTCGGTTTATAAACTGATTGCATGGCTAAAGTCTAAAAAAGTTTACCCAGAGGCTGATTTTTTGATTGGTCGTGTCTATCAGCTTGAAGGTGAATACAAAGTTGCCTATGATTTTTATGAGCGAGCAAGGACCGAGCGTGAATATCTGGATATTCCAAATAATGTTTATGATATTTTGTATGCTTTGTCTGACCTTGCAAAAGAGACTGGAAAAAAAGAAGAATATGAACAGGCTTTGCTAGTAATTTTGGATAATGACAAGAATTTTAAAAATTCTGGACTTCACAATGCATTCATAAAAATTATTGAAACTGACAGACCTGAAAATGTTGATAAATTTTTTCTCTTGTTTCGTGCGCCTTGCAGTGATTCTTTAAGGGCGATGTTTGAGATTGGAAATCTTTATGCAGACCGCAATGAAGAGAAAAAGGCTCTTATTTGTTCGTCATTAATTTCAATTGAATCTATTACTCATATTTATGATTTTTTGCTGGAGCATGATTCTAGCTTTGAATATACAACTTTTTCGGATTTTTTGCGTGAAGCTGGAAAATATGACGAAATAATTGTATGGGGACAAAAAAATCATGTTTGGGAGTCGATTTATTTGATGGCTGAGCGAATTGAAAAAAGAGGTCAATCTAAATTCGCCGAGCAGCTTTACAAAATAATTGCAGAGTCAATGCCTGACAGTTATTTTAAGGCAAAGGCTCTGTACCATATTCAGTAATTTAATAATGCAAGCCGATTCCTACATAGAATTCGTGTGACGAAACATCTGAACTTCGCCAACTTGAGTCATAATAGTTTTGTGCTTTCTTAGAAAGTATCAGCTGCCCTAAATCAAATCCTGCACTTGCCCGAACAACCAAGCTTCGCCAGCGTGCAGGATAAACCAAAACTTCTATGCCCGATGCATACCAACCGTCGCTTACTGAAAAACATTTTCCTGTGATTTTATTTTTTGTTAACGCAATATCAACGAAAGGTGAAATCTGCATTTCGAAATTCAAGTGCTTTAACCACTGAAAATGACGGTTTATCCATGAGTCTTCGCCAAAAATAGCTTGCGTCCAACTAGTCCAATCTGTGGTGATTATGTGAATCGGAAAATCCAGGTTCATTACAATTGCGGATGAGACTTTTAGTGCCCTCTCATCGCTGTCATTGTAGAATTGGTCATCAAGAATCCCGCGGATATTTTTACCGATTTTTTGAGACGTATTCATTGAGGCAAAGATAATGCTTTTTAGAGCTACCCCTGCGAAGTTAAAAGCCTTGAATGCCTGAAGTTCTCCCCGAATTTTCGGTTGATACTCGTTTCGCTGAAAATCATATCCCACTGATTGCGAAAAAGAGAGTAGTGCTCCATTCCTGAAATTTCCATACCAGTTGATTCGTTTTGTAAAAAAAGCGTGCCCAAATGTAAGCACAGGATTCGTTAAATCTTGGTTTTCGTAGTCAATCCCATTTTTATCATAGTCGATTCTGCACTCAATAAAAGGTGCCCAATCAACATTTCCCCAATCATTTATTTCTGCAATTTTTATTGGCATTGAAAGTTTTGCATCGGTCTGGGAATAGAGTTCGTCATTGAATTTTGTGTAATCGTAATCTTTTACCAAAGATTGAGTAATATCAAATACAAGTGAATATGAGTCAAAAGGTAATTCAAATGAAAGTCCTGTATTTAAGTCAAATTCGCTGCTGGAATTTCCAAAATTATACGAACCCTCAAAATCGTTGCACCAATTTGCATTTAGTATGCCGAGTTTAAAAGGATAGTCGTATTTAAACTCGAATCCTGCCGAGAAGTCTCCATCTTTGGTTCCGATGCTGATGTCTGAACTCAACTTGTTCATTGTGCCCAAGAAATTTGAGTCTTCAAGCTTTAATTTTAAAACTGCGCCATCATTTGAGTCATATTTTGGATACGGAACTAAAACAAAATGTTTTGAATCTGTTGCTTTAATTTTTAAATTTACGTATTGAATGTCAGAATCTTCATCAAAATCAGAAAGTGTGTAATTCACTTCTGTTGAACTAAAAATACGCTGATTTTTGAATTTTTGCCGCAAATCATCAAGATATTTCTCAAATTCGTCTTGATTTTTAAAGATTTTTTTTTGGGAAATATCAACTTTTTTTTCAAGAGCATATTGCTTTGTATTTTCAAGCTCATATTCCACATTCTGAATTTGGAATTTCTCCCCAAAAACTGCAAAGTTTGCAGAGAAAAAAAGTGAGAAAATAAAAGCATTCGCAATTTTGTTTTTCATTAATATGCGCCTTTTCGACGGAGAACGACGTATATCGTTTTGATGATTATCCAAATATCTAGCCAGATTGACCAATTCTGAATGTAATACGTGTCTAGCATGATTCGCTCTTCGTATCCCGTGTCGCTGCGTCCTGAAATTTGCCACATTCCGCTCAATCCTGGTTTTACCGAAAGAATATAATCTACATATTTATTGTATTTTATAAGTTCTGGTTCTGTAACAGGACGTGGACCGATAAAACTCATTTCTCCAACAAAAATATTCCATAATTGCGGAAGTTCATCTAAACTTGTTTTGCGCAAAAATTTGCCGAATTTTGTTACTCGTGGATCGTCAGTAAATTTTCGATCTTTTTCCCATTCTGCTGCGCGTACTGGATCATTTGCTAAAATTTCTTTGAGTTTTACGTCCGCATCAATGCACATCGAGCGGAATTTCCAGCACTTTAATACAGAATGATTTTTTCCGACACGTTTGTGACCGTAAAAAATTGGGCCTGGGGAAGTGATTTTTATTCCTATAGAAACAAAAATTGTGATTAAAATTACAAACGGCGCTGCAATTAGGCACAAAATGATGTCGATTAATCTTTTTAAAATCAATGCCTCGATTTTTGTAAGATAATTTGTTGAAGAAAAGCCTAAAAGTCCGCCGAAGTTTTTCATTTTTAATGAAAGCGTCGTTGTAAGCTGGTTTCGCGGAATCCTGATAAAGTAGCGGTAATTAGTCTGAATTTCTTCAACGCTCTCTTTGTAGCCGCAGATAATCGCAACCTTTATGTGCAAGGTTTTTATTGTTTTTGTTAATTCTTCGCTGTTGTTTATAATCGTGATTCCTCTGTATTTATCTGTATGAATTTTATCAGAGGTGATTATCAAAATCGGTTTGTAACCTAAATATTTTTTTCCTAAAAGCCTGTCAATAATTACTTTGTAATTGTCGCCGCTCGTATAAATAACGACAGGAACTCCCCACCAGCTAAAGTGGCAAAAAAATCCTCGTGCAAATTCTCGAACGACAGGAAGACCGATTGTGCAAAGTGGCCATGCAATCATAAGAGCAGCTGCGATTGGAAGATAATGTCTTTGAGATTTAATTGTCGCTATTGCAATCGATGCGCTGCACATGCAAAAGAAAGTTCCGATTGAGGCGAGCCTAACCTCGTCTTCGGATGCGAGCGTAATTCCTGGATACAGGCCTAGACCATAAAAAACACAGAAAATCAGCGGGAGGAAGATTGCGTATTTTATGCATGAGCGAAGCCAAATTTCTTCTGGCGTAATTAAATTCATTATAAAAAATCCTGTTGTGATTGCGAGCATGATTACAACGGCATCGGTAAATGCCATTGAGCAACCCATTATAAATGAACTTGTGTGTTTGTATTGAGAGCGTAAAGATGTTTTAAATTGTTCATCAATCATAAAATCCTCTTTAATCTTTTTGATTTCTTTATAGCGACTCTAAAATTTCAGTTTTTGAGCCAACTCTGATTTTTATTTTTTATAAACCTTGCGGAATTGTTCCAAAATTGTTTCGGCAGATTTTTTGTACGAATATTTTTCTTTTAGTGCACCTAAATCGATTGTGTCTGTTTTCATACTGAGCATTTTTTCTGCCAAGTCATTTGCGTCTCCGCATTTAAAAAAGTGAACTGGAAATCCTTCGTAAATTTCCTTGAAAACCTCAATGTCGGAAAGTAAAACCGGCGTTCCGAGCGTCATTGCCTCTAGCGGAGGCATTCCGAACCCTTCGTAAAGTGACGGCTGAACTAAAAACTTTGCTTTCTGATAATTTTCTTTGAGCATTTGATTCGAGATTTTTCCCGTGAACTCAATTTTGTCCTTTGGCAAGGATTCTAGTTTTCGCACTGTTTCGTCGTCACCTGTCCTAAAATTGTCAGCATTTCCGACAATTACGAGTTTTGAAGAAAAACCATTTTTTAGTGCGATTTCGTAAGCTTCAAGAAGCGTTTTTAATCCCTTGTGTTTTTTTATATTGCCTACAAAAAGTACAAAATTCTCTTTTGCGATTGCATTTTCGCTTTCTTCATTAAAATTCTCTCGCAAGTATTTTGGAGTTGAGTTGTAGGTTATCACAATATTTTTTTTACAGCGTAAATTTGCTCGAATCCGATTTTTTGAAAATTTTGACACTGTAAAAATCGTGTTGGATTTGTTTATTGCCCGCTGATAAATCATTTTTCGGCCGAGTTTTCCAAAAAAACTTGTCAGCCCAGGGACGTCTAGGAAAACTACGTCGTGAATCGTTGAAAACACAGGAATCGTAATTCCGTTCGGAATATTGCAGTACGGTGTAAAATACACGTCGTAAGAATTGATTCTTGCAAGAATGTCCGATGGAAAATTGAACATTTCCTTTTTTGAGAATGGCTTTACATCGCAAAAGCAGAATTCTACGTTTTCAAGACGCACAAAATCCATGCACTGCTCATGCGAGCCGAGTAAAAGAGTGTCATTTTCTTCTATTAAATATGGAATTAATTCTGAAATGTATGAGCCAATTCCGCCTGAACCAATCATTCTGCAATCAATTGCGATTCTCATAAAATTTTCCTTATTTGTTGAATTCTTCTAACGTTTTGTCAATTGCTGCTTTTAGCTGTTTACAAAATCTTTCTGTTGAAAAACTTTTTGCGTGCGAGACTAATTTTTTCTGTTTTAAAAATCCCTTTCTCGTTTAATTCTTCAAATTTTTCGATAGCTTTGCAAACTGCATCGTTTTCTTGTTTTTCAAAAAATACTCCTGTTTTATTTTCAATAACAGTTTCTAGCGCACCGCCTTTTTGGAATGCTATTACCGGGCGACCGCAGGCTTGGACTTCCACAGGAATAATTCCAAAATCCTCTTCCGCACTAAAAATCATGGCTTTGCATCTCTGTAAATAATCCTGAACTTCTTCATCTGAAATTCGTCCGGTGAATTTTATGTTTGCATCTGGATATTTTTGCGCCAGTTCCTTTAATTCTTTTTCTTGTGAACCACTTCCGATCACTACGAGATTTTTTTTGAGCGTGCCACAGGCTGAAATGGCAAGGTCAATCCTCTTATACGGAACAAATCTCGAAAAAACTACGTAAAAATCCTCTGCCTCTTTGCCGTTTGGGGAAAGTCGTGTCGTATCGACAGGAGGGTAAATCACTTCGCTTTCACGGTTCCAATATTTTTTTATTCGTCTTGCAATGTATTTTGAATTGCAGATGATTTTGTCGATTCTCTGGCTTGAAACATAATCCCAAAGCCGAATTGACGGCATCCAGCGGTTCATAAAAAATTGGGTGAGTTTTCCGCTTCGTTTTTGATATTCAAAAAACTGATCCCATGCGTAGCGCATAGGGGAGTGGATATACGCGATGTGCGGAACCGACTGCGGCGTAATCACGCCCTTCGCACAACTTGACGATGAGCATAAAACTAAGTCGTAAGATGAGAAATCAAAACTTTCAAATGCCTGTGGCATGAATTTTAGGAATTTTGTATAAAGTTTTGTGGCTTTTGGCCATTTTTGAATGAATGAAGTGTGAACTTTTTCTTTTGGAAAAATCTTACCGATTTTTTTTTCGTCATAAACAAGTGTGTAAATATCTGCATCTGGATAGAGCGAGAGCATGGCCTCTACAACGCGCTCCGCTCCTCCGTAATTAACAAGCCAATCGTGGACTATTGCAACTTTCATAAATTTCATTCTAGCATGTAAAAAGCACAAAATCAATTGACCGAAATTTTCTAACAAAAAACTTTATCCATTTCGGAGGGCAGCAAGAAGTTTTTGAGCAGATTTTTCGTAAGTGTATTTTTCGAGGATTTTTTCATTTGGCTCTACTTTTTCTAAGAGAAGTTTTTCAAAATCAACATCGGCCGGATTTTGATTTATGTCAATGTAATGAGCCGATTTTTCGTATATTTCTGGCAAACTTGCCGCATTCGCGCAGATTATTTTTGCCCCGACGCTCATGGCCTCCAGCGGCGGAATCCCGAAACCTTCGTAATAGGACGGAAAAACAAACGCCTTGCATTCGCTCATAAGAGCTTTTACTTCTTCATCCGAAACGTAGCCCAGCAAAATCACGTTGCTCAAAGAGGAAAGTTCGCTGATTTCTTCTGATTCGTAGCCAGAAATTACCCTGCCAGAAATTGCGAATATTTCTTGCGGATGATTTTTTGCGTGAATTGCAATCCATTTTAGATTTTTTCTTTTTTGAAGCGAGCCGAGTGTAAAATAAAAATTCTTTTTTTGAAGTTTTGGATATTTTTCAAAAATTCCGTCATCTTTTTGAATTGAATTAAAATGCTCCCAGCCGTTCGGAATTACTGCAAGACGCGAGTCGCTAACTTTGTAGGCTTTTTTTATTTGTTTTGCGCTGAACTCAGAAACCGTAAATATTTTTTTTGCATTTTTTGCAATATTTTTGTAGTTCAGATTGCAATATGCCTTAATCAATTTTTCTTTTAGCGATACAAAATCTTTTGGAAAGTCGTGGGCGTAAATATCGTGGATAAAAGCGTAGCCGCAGGCTTTTCCGAGCGGAGCCGTGTTTGAAAAATTGAGCCCGATTGCATTGTGTTTTTTGCAAGCTTTCTTAAAATCGAACAAATCCCATTTCGGAAAACTTTTTATCGGCTTTTCTGAGATTATGAGTTTGATTTTTTTGAAATCTGGAAAATTCTTTGCATTTGCTGGTGCTAAAATTGCAAAGTCATCGTCTTTTTGAATCAGATTGTCAAGTTGTTTGCAAATTTCCCAGCTGAATCTTTCTATTCCTGTAAGATTTCTGCAAAGAAAATTTCCGTTAATCAAAATCATAATTTTACCGCCACGAAGTTTATGCTATTTTCAGTGCTAAAAATATAGCATAAACTTGGGTGAATTGCTATTGCGAAAATAAATGTTTACCCTTGAAATTGGTCAACTTGCCGGCTGATTTCGTTTATTGAAGTCTCCATTATTTCGGAAATTTCTGAAAGCGCTTTTCCGGTTCTGCTGATTTTTTGAGCACTTTCGCTCATTTCGAACATTCCTTGCTTCATTGCGCGGGTTTCTTCCTGCAATGTGCCAACTTCTCCCATGATTGCACGGCTTCCAGCTGTCATTTCGCTGCTTGCGTTCTGAACCTGAACGGTACTTTCGTTCATGTTGTGGAGCGCACTCGTAATCTGTGCCGAACCAGCCTGCTGCTCTTCCATAGCCGCTTTTATTTGCTGAACGAGCGAGTCAATTGCATGAATTTCGCTCGCAAGATGTGAGTAGCCCTGAACGCCTTCCTGCGTGGAAATGACAACGGTTTCAATTGTGCTTTGGATATTCTGGAGTTGCTCCCCGATAGTGCGTGACTGATTGGAAGATGTTTCTGAAAGTTTTCGGATTTCATCTGCAACGACAGCAAAGCCTTTTCCGGCTTCGCCTGCGTGGGCTGCCTCAATCGCAGCATTCATTGCAAGAAGATTTGTCTGTTCTGCAATTGAGGCGATTACTGTGTTCGCTTCATTCAAAAGAGAAGACTGTCGTTCGATTTCGCTGATTTGCTCTTGGAGTTTGTTCTGGGTTTTTGCACCAGATTCCGCATCATTTGCAAGTTTGTTGAACGACCCAGCCATTTTGTCAACGCTTCGGTTAACTTCGCCTATATTTCCAATCATTTGTTCAACTGCACTGGAAGCTCCTTGTACAGATTTTGCCTGCTCTCCTACAAGATTCTCAAGGGCCTTTATGCTTCCAAGAATTTTGTTCACACTTCCGGCAGTCTGCTCAACGCTGTTGTTTTGAGTAAGAAGATTGTTTTCGACGCTTTGTGTGCTGCTTAAAATTTGAGAAATTGCTCCGGCCGTGTCCTCGGTTCCAGCTTTTAAATCTTCGCCTGCCTGCGTGAGCGAGATTTTTGATTTTTTCATGCTCTCGATGATTCCCTGAAGTCTTTCCGAAAAAGTATTGAATCCATTCGCAAGCAAAAAAGCTTCTTTTGTAAAATAATTAGGATATTTTTTTGAAAAGTCTCCTTTCGCAATCAATTCGCAACCTGATGCCATAACCTTGAAACAGTTTGAAACTCGTTTTGATAGGACAACATCGATTACTATCATAATTGCGACAAGACCTAGCAGCCCGGAAAGTACGTAAAAAATAAGATTCATGTATTCACTTGAAAAATCTGAGACAGGACCTTCCGTAACAATGAACCAGTCCGTATTTTTAATTTGGTGAACTCCGTAGAAAGTTTTTCCCTCGATGAATGCTTTTTGTGTTCCGTCAAAATACGAGTCTTTTGAGTATGACGCAATCGAACAATCATCAAAATAATTCTTGTTCATAATTGCATTAAAATCATCATTTGTTATAAAGAAACCGTTTTTTGTAACAATGTTGATTTTGCTGTGCGTGGAAACCTTGATTTCTTTTACGATTTTTGAAAGTTCGTCAAGAACAATGTCTGCAGCTGAGACACCAATAATATTTCCAGAGTTGTCAAGAACTCGGTAGCTTATCGTAACGATAATTTTTCCGGTGTTTACGTCGGTAAAAGGCTCTGTGTAGCAGATTTTTGCAGGGTTGTTTGTGGCGCTTTTATGCCATTGCCTTGATTGCAAGTCAAAATCAGAAGGTGCTTCCCAACCTGTGTGGCTTATGAGTGTTCCGCCGTCCCAAAGTTGCTCGGCGGTAGCGTAGTAGAGGAGTGTGTCTCCCGTTAAATCTTTTCCCATGCTTTTTATTACGCTTTTCATCTGCTCCCTGTCATCGATGGCAGGAATCACGTTGGAAAGATTTTTTACAAGGTCATTATATTCGCATAAGATCCCTGCAACTCTTTCGTTCAACGTATTCATCGTCTGATTGACCGAATTAATGGTCGATTTCTTGACGATTTTTAGCATTGCGAATAAATAAGATACACACAAGAAAACTGCGATAATCAGCATTGAGCCGATTGTTCCAATTAATAGTTCCGTCATTAAAGACAATGATTTCTTCTTCATAACTATTAATTATAACTTGTATTTTAATTTTTTTTGTAATGTTATTTTAAGAAAATAAATTTCTTTAAAATCCCCTAAAAGTGAGTTTTCGTTATCACATTTTAGGGGATTAAAAAGTGCATGTTTTATTTTGCTTTATTTTCGCTATCAATTTTTTCCATAGTTGAAATCATGTAATCAGCTGTGAGTTTTCCTGCTTCACCGATGTGCTGCCAGGCTTCTGCCTTGTAGTGGGCACGGAGTTTTGCAAGTTCCGGACTGTCAGAAGCATTTTTGATTACTTCTGCAATGTTTTCAAAATCTTCTTCCTTTATTGGAATACCGATTTTCTGCAACGTTGTGACAGCCCATGGCTCATGGCCAGTGTCGTAAATGTCATACGGAAGTAAATCCATTTCGGCATTCGCGTACATTACAGGTTTGTCGCACAAGAAAGTGTAGTCGTAGACGATTCCTGAAAAGTCAGAAATCATCAAATCTGCTTTTTTGAGCGAATAGATGTTGTCCCGCTCGTTATCCCAAGAAAGATTCTTTGCATCTTTGTAGCGTTCTTGCAAGCGGTCGAGCATTTCTTTTTCGGAGATTCGGCTCTGCGGATGCGGACGTACGATAATCTTCATGCCGCTTGCAACCAGCGGGTCAAGAAGTTTTTCGCCATAAAGACCGAGCAATGCGCTTTTTCCCCAAGAAGGAGAAACCAAAACCGTAAACTCGTGGTTTTCTTCGGCTGGAATTGAAGCCATTTTTTCTTTAAGCACATCGAGATAGGTACATCCTACGGTGACAAGTTCTTTTGCGGGAAGTCCGCGCTGTTTTTCTAGCAAGCGAATGTCGTCTGCCTGATAGTCACCTGTCATCAAAACAGAATCAAAGTAATCCAAACCAAAAAGTCGGTACATTGTCGAGTCTGTTGTCGAATGGAAAATATGGCTGTAGTGCTTTACATTTCTGCTGCGTTTTAACTGGTAAACCTGAATTCCTGGAGTTGTCATAAGAACGATTCCTGCAGAAAGCATGTTCAGTTTTGCGTAAGCCACGTTGCCTGTACCGATGAATTCGGCATGAACGAATTCGTATTTCTTGTCAAAAATTGCGTCATCCTTTGAACCCGTGTAATAGGTAAGCTCTATTTTTCGTTTTTCAAATTCTTCGACAACTGGCTGAAAAACAGTCCAATATCGTTTGTCTTCGCAATAAATCACATACTTTTTATATGATTTATCTTCTTGGACGCCTTTTTTTCCTGCAAAAACAAGCTTTAGCTTTAAAAGCAATGCTTTTGCCAAAAAAAAGAGTGTTGCGGCGGCGCCAATAAGAATCGAAAAAAGCATTGACCCCGTGCCTGGGTCGATATACAAAGGTAAAATCATAAAACTGTTATGTCATTCTGACCCCGACCGATTACGTTGCCCAGGTCACCTTGATTCGGAATCTGTCCGAAAAAGATGCAGAAACAAGTTCAGAATGACATTTTCTCCTTATTTGCTTACAAATTCCTTAATCAAGCCAAGAACTTTGTCCATATCTGCCTGCGGAGCTACCGTGATTCTCATCGAAAGATGGCTTCCCTCTGTCCAAAGTCTTGTAAGATAACCGTTTGCGGCAAGATAGTCTTTGAGTGCCTGAACGTCAATTTCTTTGTCATTCTCGCCCATGTTTTCGTTAAATCGAATGAAGATAAAGTTTGCGGCTGATTTATAAGCCTTGATTCCCTTTATCTTGTTGATTTCAGAAATAAAATCGTCCTTGAGTTTGATAATTGTTTTTGTAAGATTTGAGTAATAAGTTTTATCCTGCAAAGCTGCGATGCAAACTTTGCGTCCGATGTTTGAAACTCGGAACGGGTTCAAATCGAGCTTGAAAACCTGTTTTGCCATTGGAGTGCAGAGTCCATAGCCCATTCGGATTCCTGCCAAACCGTAGAGTTTGCTGAACGTGCGGCAGAATACTACGTTGTTGTATGAGTTGAGCAAATATTTTGCGTCGTAAGTTACTGTTGAAAGTCCGAGATACGCTTCATCAACGATTATGAGAGAAGTCGGGTTTTCTTTGATGACCTTTTCCAAATCATTTCTGCTGATTACGGCACCTGTCGGGTTGTGCGGTGTAGTAATGATGATGATTCTTGGCTTAGTCTTTTTTGCGACTGACATAAGGCTTTTCATGTCGAATTCGTAAGAATCTTTTCCTGGAACAACATCGTAGTAAGCGGCTTTTGCGTGGCGAAGCTCACATACAGATTTGTAGTAATTCCATGCCGGGCTTGAAATCAAAACAGTGTCATCTTTGTTCAAAACGATTGTCATAATTGTTTTGATTACGTCTGACGAACCTGAATGAATGAAGATTGAATCAGTAGGAATTTCCGTAACTTTTGAGACTTCTACCGCTAAGTCGTCCTCGCGGGTAAGGTCGTAAAGATACAAATCTTCCATCGTAGCGTTGTGAAGAACTTCAAGACATTTTGGGCTTGGTCCGAACAGGTTTTCGTTTACATGCATTCGACCTGTAAGCTGTTCTGTCGCGACTACAGAATATTGCTTTGTCTCACCGTAGTTTGAAAGATAACTGATTCGCTGTGTTGAGTTAATTAATTCGTCTTCCTGAAAAAACTGGTCGATGAACTCTTTAAAATTCGGGTAGAACTGGAGAATATCATCAGTCGTGTCGAATTCTTTGCATTCATTGTCATCATAGCGTTTGATTTTCATCAAAAGTTCTGTGATGTGCTTAATCTGGAAATCGTCCCAAAGCATGTATTTCATGTCCGGGTCATAGTATTCTTTTACCATCAAATCAACAAATTTTTCGCTGAATGATTTTGAGAAGAACGCTTCACCGATTGTGTACCAAGCTTTTTCGCCACCTTTTTTGACTTCTGTCATGTATCCGCGGTCGTCCAAGCCTTTTACGCAGTATTCGTTGCAGAATTCGTCGCTGTACAAGCATCCGTAGTATGAATCATAAACATAATCACGGTAAACGTTATGAGCAAACCAGTTGTCCGAGCAGCAGATGTAAGATGCCTTAATGTAATCCTTTGCGGCATAGAGTGAAGACATGTTGTTTTTTTCTTCCCACTCTGTATTGTCGATTACGATAAGCTCTGGATATTTTTTTGCCATTTCGTAGTAGCGTTCTTTGAGGTAGCCGACAACGAGAATAATTTCTTTGATTCCTGCGTCGTGGAGCTGTTTAATCTGGCGCTCAACCATTGTGTCGCCTTTAATTTCAAACAAGCCTTTCGGAAGGTAGTTTGAAAGAGGCATACACCTTCGGCTGCGTCCTGCCGCCATGATGATTGCATTGTCTACTTTATATGGTGCGAGGGCTTCCATACCTTCGGCAGTAACTTTGCTGTTTTTTACCCATCCAGCTTTTGTACATGAAAGAATTGTGTCCTTGTTGAAATTTGAGACATCTTCTTTTCGGCGAATTGCCATTATGTAATCAAATTCTTGTTCTGTCATATTCATTCTCCTTAAAAATAAGAGGTTATTACAATCATAATAATCTTTTAATAGATTATCAATTTGCAATATTTTCCTGACTCCAGCTTGAAGCCTTAAAAATACTGTCTTTTACGCGCCACCATTGGTTTTCTTTTATAGGGAACGTGTATAAATCTTTGTAAAGCCAAGCCTGATGAACGTCGCTTGAAGTTACCACAACACCGTCTTTTTTGATTGCGCTTGTGTCGAGCGGCACGGCTTTTTTTGTGAACGGGTTTATAGGATTTCCGATAATTCCCTGCAATGCGAGCGAAGGCACGTCTCCGTTCGTCATAAAGGTCATGTCGGTTTTTAAGTCGCCTGCAGCATTAAAGTCTTTGACCATCAAAAGCGGATGAAAGTGACCTCGGCCTTTGTAACGGTCGCCCGCAATTTTATCATCAAGCTCATTATCTTTTTCGATGCAGTCTTCATAAGTTGAGCGCCCGTGGTCGGCTACAAAAATTATTTTTGTGTTGTTGTAAACACCGTTTACTTTTAGATATTCAATCCACTTTGCAAGGCGCTTAAAAGCCGCCATGTTCGTGTGGTACGCCTCATCTTTATTGAATTTTGAAGTTCCGTAATTTGTAACGCTCTGGCTCGGAACGTAATCCGGTGCCTGCATGTAAATGCTTGAGTGCGTAAGTTCATTTACCATGCAAATATATGAGCCTTCGGATGTTTCAGAAAAATCTGTGAGTTTTGGCAAGAAATCAAGCGGTGCAAGATTGTTTATAACGTTTGTGTACGAAGTTAAATTCCCGTTTGAATTCCAATATTTTCCTTTTAAATAAATTGCCTCACGAAGAACGACAGGACTTTCCCTAAAAATACTGAAAATAAATAAATTGTGCTTTAAAAGTGCATCGGTATTGTCGAGCGAATTTTCTTCATTGTGAGTTTTGTACCACGCTGTTGAATATTTTCCGATAGTTTGGTATCCGTCGATTTTTGCGTAATCGTCCGTAATCGAAAGGTCTGCATACGCAGAATAGTTTGCCCAGGAAGGGTCTGTTATTGTTGCTTTGAATTCGCCCTGCTCGGTAAAAATTCTTGGAAGCAACAACAAAGCTTCATTTGTTTTCTTGTATAACAATTCATCTGAACGCTTGTTCATTTCGAGCGGTTGATATTCGTAACCGCCATAAACGAGCGGTGCGCCCATAAAAGTGTGTCCGTTGAACGAAACCGTGTTCGGATAGAATGTGAATCCTGAGAAAGTTCCGTAAAAATCAGGCGATTCCTTGAACATTTCATCAATGAATTGGCTTTCGGCTCTGTCGAGCATAAAAACGACAACATTCTTTTTATTTTTTGAAAGATGAAAAATCGGTTCGATTTCAACTTCGTTAAGATTTCCGCTGGCGACAAATGAGTTGTATTCTTTTTTAATCGTAGAAATGCTTGTAACTGCCAAGCTGACCATCGCAAAGCAGATAATTCCAAAAGAATATGTAAAAATTTTTCCTTGTAGCTTTGAGATTGTAAGAGTTACAAAAACGAAAGCTAAAGCAAGGATGAAAATATTCAAAATTGAAATAAATGATGTTGTTTTGAATTCAACGGCATTCAAGAACGTGAGTGTTGCCGAAATATCACCGTAATTCAGCATGAAAACGAATGCGTTTAGCAACGCCGAAATCGAGACGAATGCCATTATTAGAGTTAGCACGGACTGAACTTTTTTGCTGAAAAGAAAATAAACGCATGTTGGCCAAAAGATAAAAAATCCTGCTGCCTGCATGAGCGTTACCGAAACGTAGCCCAATGGATTCGGATTTGAGCCGATTCCCGCAAATTCAACTGGGGAAGACGAAATCAAGGATGTTGGAATCGTAAGCCCGGATAGGATGAATAACAGTGCACACGAAAGAAAATAAATTGTCGTTCGTGTTTTGTTGTGCTCAAAAAGTGGCGTAAGGAATTTATGAAAAATCGATTTGATTCCTTTTATTAAAATCGGCAGAGAAAAAACTACCGCAATTGCAAGTGCAAATACTAGTTTGTAGACAGTTTTTGTTTCAAAAACAAAAAGAATAAAAATCAGAATCGGAATGCAAGCAATACATGAGAAAATCCAGAAAGATTTGAGCGGATTCTTGAGCTTATAAAAAACATTTTTTACGAGCGAGAAAATATTGTTGAATGTCCAGTATAAAACGAGTCCCGCAGGAGAATTGTAAAGTACGACCAAGAAAATTGCCGCCATTCCAAAAATCTGAATTTTTTCGCGGAGTCCGTGCCCTTTTGAATAAATAAGCCCCGATCCACAGTTTATGAGCGTCATTGCGATTGGAAGAACGTTTACCGTAAAAGAGCCGATTGAAAAAAGTGCGTCGGGACTTCCCATGTCGCGTATAAACAGGAACGACTCGCCCTGCAAGTCTGGCAAATGCGAAAGAAAGCCATACGCCGCCAAAAAAAACGGAATCTGAATAAGAAGACCAAAAGAAGATCGCAAGCCCATAATCGGACTATAATGATGCTGCTTGTAAAAAGTCGTCGTCATCATGTAACGCTCGTCGCCAGAAAAAGCCTTTTTTATGCGGTCAAGCCCGCTCTTCATTTTATTCTGCTTTTCGCGTTCAACTTCTTGCCAATGTTCGGCCACAGCATAAAGCGGCAAACAGAGCAACGTGATTGCCACACTTACACCAATGACCGCAATTCCCTCGTTATGCGTTATTTTGTCGATAAGCGTAAACGCGACTTCGATTATTGTGTAAAGAGGATAAATTATAAGCGTGTAAAGAAAATTCATGTGGCATTTTCTCCAAAAAAAATTAAAAATCTTATTTAAATCGTTCTTCGGCGGCTTTTAAATCATCTGGATTGTCGATTTCATACCAGGTGTCAGCAGAAACTTTAAAGCCTTTGAGAAGCGTAGGATCTGTAAGTGAAAGAAATTTTAGGCAAGTCTCGTAATAATTGTTTTTTCCAAACACGTCCATGTATGTCTTCAGGAACGGTAGATAATACGAGTTTGTGAAATACTTTGAGAACTTGTAGATATTCACTGTTTTATAATACTTGTCAGTATCGTTCGGATTTTGTGCGCTTTTACCGATAAAATCCAAAATATTGTTGCTTGAATCAAGAATTGTGCAAGTTCCGTCCATCCAATCTTCATATTTGCTTACGACTGCAAGATTCGGTTCTTTTGATGCGACTAAATCTCCAATGAGTTTCTTGTCAAAAACAAGGTCGCTCTCAAGAAGAATAGTATCGTCTTTTTCAAAAACATCTTTTGCAAGATAAAGCGAATAAATGTTGTTCGTTCGGTCATAAACAGGATTTTCGATGTAATCTATTTTCATGCCCCTGAGCCGAGTGTCATCAAAATTATCTTTTATGAACTTTTTGAGAACATCAGCTTTGTAGCCAAGTCCGATATAGAGTTTCTTTATTCCTGCGTCCACGAGCGATTCGATTGCACGCTCAATCATCGGAACTCCGTTTACTGGAACCATACACTTTGGAACTTTTTCTGTATATTGCTTTAATCGGCTTCCTGTGCCTGCTGCAAGAATAATTGCCTGCATTGCTTTCTCCTCTTTATTTTGATTCTGGCGCATTTTCATATGACCAGTTTTTAGAATTAAAAATACTGTCTTTTACACGAATCCAAGAATTGTCCTTCGCTGTAAAAATATAATCGCTCTTATTATGATACGGCATAAAAATGTCGTCCATACAAATAAGCGCACCGTTTGCTTTTGCCTTGTTGTCAAAATCCTTGTTGGTGTAAGGATTTATTGGATTTTCAACAATTCCTGAAAGCAAGAGTGTTGGTGTATCCGCGTTTGTCATAAACTCAGTGTTGATGTTGAGTTTTCCGCTTGAGCCAAAATCCTTGAACATCAAAAGCGGGTGATAATGCCCCGGCTTGATTTTATCAAAATCGGAATCCCAAGTAAATTCGTCTTCTTTATCAATTGCACCATGGTCAGCGACAATTACAATTCGGGTGTTATCATAAACACCGTTTGCTTTTAGATAATTGAGCCAATCACCAACACGCTTTAAACTTGCTGCATTTGAATGATAAAGCGCATCATCTTTAAAACGAGATGTTCCCCTGTTCGTTACAGTTGTTGCAGGAACATAATCTGGAGCTTGCAAGAACAACTCTTCGTGCGTGGTGTTGTTTACGAAATTGACAAAAACATTTTCTGTTTCTGAATCAAAATCAGTGAGCTCCGGAAGATAATCGAGTGCTGAATATCCCTCCAAAAATCCGTTTACGTCCGCAAGGTTCGTGTTCGGCGACCAATATTTTCCGTCGTTATAGAAGGCCGGGCGAAGTGCGAGCGGGGAAATTCGGAACAGCGAATACCACAAAATATTGCGCTTTAAGACCGTACTCGTGATGTTCGCGGCAAAAACGCCTTCGTGGTCTTTGTACCAAGCCGAAAGATATTTTTTGTCTGTATTGTATGCCTTGATTGCAGGATAATCCTTGTAAATGCTCAAATCTGGAATCCAGCTATAATTTGCCCAAGCAGGGTCTGTTACAACAGCGGAAAAATCTTTTCCCTGTTCGGTAAAAATACGCGGAAGCACTGTTAATGCTTCGTTCTGCTTGTCTTTGAGTTTTTCAGAGTTTCGTTTGTTCATGCTTTCGGGCGTGTATTCGTAGCCACCAAAAACTGGAGCTGCGCCAATCAGCGTATGTCCGTTGAATGACGCTGTGTTCTTGTAAAGCGTAAAGCCTGAAAAAATATCGTTTAGTTCCGGGGACTCTTCAAAAATTGGTTCAACAAAACGGTTCTGCGCCCGGTCAAGATACAAAAGCACCACGTTCTTACCAGTCTTTGAAAGATGGAAAATAGGTGAAACTTTTGAGTTTGATTCTCCTGTTGCTTGGAGTTTTTCATAGGCTTTATAATCTTTCTTGATTGTTTTAATTTGAAAAGCCGAAACGAATACTAAGGATGCAGCAACGACTGCAAAGAAATAGTTCAAGATGACAGCTTTTTTGACTGCAAGAATTACAAAAATTGCAGCACAAAGGGCGAACATTGCGAACAAATTTATTGCGATTGCCGAAAGGCTTGAATCTACGCTGGAAACATTTGTAAAGACAAGAAGTGTTGAGAGCGTTCCGTAATTACCTTGAAAGAGAAATGCGTTTCCAAGTCCCAAAGCGAGAAGAAGGGCAAATCCGAACGCAAGCAAAGTTTGCATTTTTTCGCGGTATAAAAAGAAAATCAAGAATGGCCAGACGATGAAAAGACCGAATGCCTGCATACAAGTGTTTTTTACAAAATAAAGTGGACTTCCCAAACCGTCAATTCCAGAGAATTCCATTGCCGAAGATGAAATCAGCAATACAGGAATCAAAAGACCTGCGAGGAGAAAAATCGACACTGCCGAAGTCGCAAAAAGTGCGAAACGGAGCTTTGAGTTTTCTTGAATAGTTCTAAGAGGCTTGTTGATAAGATAATTTGCAAAACGAACAAAAAGCGGTGCAAAATACACAAGTGCAAATACAAAACTTACAAGAATTGCGCGCTTGAATGAAAGCACGTGCCCGAAAATCAAAAATGCGATGAAAAGCGTAACCAATGCACACGCAATATAATAGAGTACTTTTACAGGGTGCTTCATTTTATAGAAGATATTTTTTACGAGTGAGAAGATATTGTTCATTGTCCAGTACATTACAAGACCTGCGGGACTGTTGTACAAAATTACCACGAACAAAAGCGCAAGACCATAAGTCTGGATTTTATCTCGAATCGAAAGTCCTCGTGTGTACAAAAATCCTGAAACCATATTGATGAGCGTCATTGCAATCGGAAGCACGTTCACATTGAACGAGCCGATAGAAAAGAGCGAGTCAGGTGAGCCCATATCGCGAATGAAAAGAAAATGCTCTCCTTGCAAAGCTGTCATGTGTGAAAGACAAGTGTATGCCGCGGTAAAAAACGGAATCTGAATTAAAAGACCAAAGGCAGAGCGTAGCGACATAATCGGGTGATAGTGGTTCAAGCGGTAATATGTTGAAAGAATCATGTACTGCTCGTCGCCTTTAAATGCAGATTTTATGTGATTTACCCACGGCTTCATTTTCTTCTGCGTATTTCTCTCAACTTGCTGCCAGTGCTCTGCCACAATGTAAAGAGGAAGCGTCAAGATACTGACTGCAAAACTTACTCCAAGAATTGCAATGCCCGTATTGTCGAAAATCTTGTTTCCGAAAGAAAAAACAAGCTCGATAATTTGTGTGAGCGGATAAATTACGAATGCGTGTATTAGAGTTCCCATAGAACTAAGCTCTCCTCGGAATGATAACTTTGAATTGTTCGCCGTCTTTGTCGTTTTCAAATTGAATATTGTTCTGATTTTTTATTGCTCTGGCAATTCCAGAGCCTAGGCCCCTGTAATTCATCAGTTTTGAAGCATAAGAAACAACTAGATTATTGCGAACCACTGCATTCCCCATTTTTATGTTTTCAATTGTGAGTGAATTTGGTAAGCAACCAGGACTTATTATTTCAATGCGATTGTCAAAAATCAGAACTCTTACGGGAGCATTCTTGGAATAATCACGATGTGTGAGAGCGTTTTGAAGAAGTTCCTGTAGGGCAATTTCAGAAATCTCTAGAATGCCTGTACTGTTAAAATTCTGCCCCTGTTGCGTATGATGCAGATTTCGCTTGAAAAAATCCATTGTTTCGTCAAATATTTTCGGAACTGTGCCTACAATATCCTGACTGTCGCGATATTCCGTACCTGCTATGTCATTGCCAAAAAACGCTACTGCTTTTACACAGAACGCAGGACGAAATTGCTGAGGCTTTTTTGCGAAAAACAAAAGTCCGCCCAAAGTAAGCTTGTCAGCTTTTAGAATATTAAGATTCTTGCAAATCTGTTCGGTAACGTCCTCTGTAGAGTGTTCATCACCGTCGATTTTAGATAAATATGCACAAATTTTTTCTTTATTCAAATCCGAAAAAGCTGTGTTTGGAACAATCATTTCATCAACATAAATAAGTCCACTCTGCTGAAAGAGCCTAATCTGCTCATTATTGTCTGTAAGTTTTCTTTTGTCGCCACCTTGCTTAATCCAGATTATTCCTTGATGGTCTTTATAAGGTTTTGCGATTCCTTCTTCAATGTTTGCCACGAGAACACGTTTTGTATCGGCATTGATAAAAACTGAAACAACTTCGGTAGTTATGAAAATCTGAGGCTTTACCAAGTCTGTTGCAATAGAAGAAAGTTTGTTTCCGATTTCTTGAATTTGTGAGTATTCCAAACCGCAAATCTCGCCAGTTTTATCTGCAATGCCAAAAATAATTTGGCCACCTTTTGAATTGGACATGGCGACCATTTCCGCAGCAATGCTAGCTTGATTGTCGAGTAATGCTTTGAACTGAACTCTGCTTGTTTCTCCGCAAGCTGCAATTTCAAGTAATTCTTTATCCGTCATTATTTTTCCTTTAGTTCTTCATGTTTTGCAATCAAATAATCTACGGTGCGTTTTGCGCCTTCGCCCTGATACTCCCAAGCTTCATTGCGAATTTTTTCTCTTCCTTTTTGGAAAGATTCATTCTGCATAAGATTATCGATAATTGCTTTGAGATTACCGAAATCTTTTTGTTCAAGTTTTACGCCCAAGTCCGGCAAAACCTTGAAACGCCAAAGCTCTTCGTCAAGCCAAGCACTGTCGTAAGGAGAATTGTCGTAAGAAGTGTCCGCGTAGATAATTGGCTTGTCAAAAATGAGTGAGTAATCAAATATGATTCCTGAGAAGTCTGTGATAAGCACATCTGCTTCGTGCAAGACTTCAAAATTGTCGTTGTCGCGGTTCCAGATAAAGTTTTCATTTTCTGTATACTTTGCGATAAGCGGTTCAATCATATCTTTTTCAGATGTGTATGACTGAGGATGGGGACGTACGATAATCTTGTAGCCTGTTGAAATCAAAGAGTCCAAAATTTCAGACCCATATTTTTTGAGAATTGCACTCGCACCCCAGCTTGGAGCGAGCAGAATCACTGGTTTTTCGTTTTTGACAAAAGGAAGTTTTGAAAGTCGTTCTTTCATCACATCCATGTATGGACAACCAACGACTGCTGTTTCTTTAGGAGTTTCGTCACGTTTTTTTTCAAGCAAACGTATATAATATTCCTGATAAGCTCCAGAAAGCAAAATCGCATCATAAAAATCACAGCCAAACATACGGTAACCAACAGGATCTTCCACGTCATGCCGGATATGCACATAATAATCCACGGTCTTGCTTCGTTTCCATTGATACACGTCAAGTCCTGGCGTTGTGGAAAGCACGATACCAGCATTCATCATATTGAGGCGGGCAAAAGCCTTGTTTCCTTCGCCGATAAACTCTGCCTTTACATGCTTGTAGTCTGCAGAAAGGGCAGGATCGTCCGGGGATGCCGTCCAATATACAAGCGGAACGCCACGTGCTTCAAATTCGTCACAAATCGGCTTAAAAATGTTCCAGTAGCGTTTGTGGTCGGTAAAAATCACATACGGAATCTTTGCGGAATCGATTTTGTCTGTCTTTCCGCCTGCGATAACAAATTTAAGTTTCATGTAAAGTTTGCGTCCTAAAAACACGAAAGTGCTTAGTACGCCGATAAAAACCGAGAAAAGCATTGAGCCCGTACCTGGGTCGATATATAAAAGCATCATACTAAAAAGTCCTCATCATTTTTTAATTTCCAAACGGATATATTTGCTGCCAGTTTTCTGCTTTGAAAATATCGTCATGAACCGTATACCACACATCGTTTGGAATCCTAAGCGTCGTGTTTAGACGGTTTCTAGTGCTTTCAGCCTGTGGCTTACAGATTTTTATGTATTGTTTTTTTTCTTCTTGCGTCAGTTTGTATGGGAGTTTTGTAAATGGATTTTTTGCGTTTTCAATAATTCCTTCTGTGGCGATTGCAGGCGTATCTGCGTTTGTCATAAATGTCATATCTTTGTTAAGATGAACGCCATCTTCGCTTGGAGTTCTGTCGTTAAAATCTTTTACAAGGAGACTTGCGGTAACATGTTCTGGTAAAAATGGCATTTTTCCTTTTTCAAATTTTCCAGAATCTATAACTGTACCATGATCTGAGACAATTATAATTCTTGTGTTGTCGTACAAATCATTCGCTTTGAGCCAGTCAAAGAATTTCGCGTAGCAGCGAAGAGTTCCTGCTTGAGTGTTGTACTGTGGATCTCTTGACCATTTCGTTGGTCCAAATTGAGTCACTTCTTTTACAGGTTCGTATTCTGGCCATTGTAAAAGAGTTGGTTCGTGTGTCGCAAGGTTGTCAATCATCGTGAGCGTGTTTTTTTCTGCTTTGTCGTCGAACAATTCTGGAAAATAGATTAGGCAACTGTAGTTGTCGATGAACTGCGAGAAATTATCCTTTCTGCCATTAGTGTTCCACCAGCGTCTGTGATGTACAAGACGACGCAAAATAGGAGGAAATGTTTTGAAAACACCGAACATAAAAAAGTTGTGCTTTATGCTTTCGCTTATATATGGAGTTTTTTCAATACCGTTTTGTTTATACCAGTAATCTGAGTAAATGCCCTGAGTCCAAAGACGGTTTACAAACGGGTAATCTTTGTACATGTCAGTAAGCGGTTCTTTGTCAAAATTTTCGTAAGGCAAATCAGAAACCGTTACTGAATATCCTCCTTCGTGTAGAGTGACAGGTAAAGAAAGCAAGGCTTCGTTGTGCTTTTTCTGAATTGTCTCGGTGTTTCGCTTATTCATTTCTGCAGGAGTGAAGCTGTAACCACCAAAAATGCCCGGAACTCCCAGCATGGTGAGTTGACCGAAGGAGACTGTATTTGGATAAAACTTAAAACCATCAAAGTGTTTTACAAGCTCAGGTTTTTCCTCGAAAACTTCGTCGATGAGCGGCGAAAAAAGCCTGTCCTGCATAAAGATAATGACATTTTTTCCGGTTTTAGAAAGATGATAAACAGGTTCAATTTTTGCGATTGTTTGCGGAGGTGTCATTTTTCCGTATGAGTCTGATATGATTGCGATGTTTCGGATAGAGACAGTGCCAAGAGCCACGAGCAAAATTGCTGAATATGGAATAAGAAGAGCGGCTTTTTTGTTCAGCAGCAAAATGATAGATGTCAGTGCAGCGAGTGCAAGAAATGCATTCAAAATGATTCTAAAAATCGTGTCACCAAAGAACTGCGCTTCCATAAAATCGAGATTTGGCTGTAACGGACCGTAGTTTCCTGTAAAAGCAAAGTTGTTGATTAGTGCGTAAGTGGCAAGAAACGCTGAACAAAGAGTGAGGAATTTTTTGATTCGAGTGCCGAAAAGTGCATAAAAACAAAGTGGCCAAAGAACATAAAATCCCAATGCCTGAAAAAACGGAGTCCACAAGAATATAAACGGTGACTTGTAGCTATCCACAAAGCTGAATTCCTGAACCTCGCTTTCGATGAGCATTGACGGAATCGTAAGCCCCGTAAGGAAAGCGGTTAATAGAGATGAAAGAATGAATATAGATGTCATTCTGTGTGGGTTTTTCGTAATGTCTTTTAAAAAGTTGTCCGTAAAACAGATAACGGCTTTTACGGCAAGCGGCGAAAGAATTATAGCTAGACAGAGCAAAGAAAACATTGCCCGAATTTCGATTTTTGTGCCATTCAATGCAAAAATCACGAAAAGTATACCCAAAACGCTTGCTCCAGCCGCTACATAATATAGAGTTTTTATAGGATTCTTTAATTTATAAAAGATATTTTTAACAAGCGAAAGAAGATTGTTCATTGTCCAATAAATTACAAGCCCGGCAGGCGAGTTGTAAAGAAGAACGAGGAAGATAAGCGCTGACACATAAATCTGGATTTTCTCTCGAATTGAATCGTGTTCCTTTGAATAAATGGCTCCCGAAATGCAGTTAATCAAAGTCATTGCGATTGGAAGGACATTTACCGAGAACGAGCCGATTTTAAACATAGAGTCTGGACTTCCCATGTCTCTTATGAAAAGAAATGAAAAACCGTTCAGAGTCGTAAGGCTAGAAAGAAAAGTGTATGCTGCAATAAAAAACGGAATCTGAATAAGAATGCCGAGAGATGAGCGGAGTGCCATAATCGGGTGATAATGATTCTGTCTATAAAAAGTGGAGAGCATCATGTACTGCTCATCACCTTTAAAAGCTTTTTTTATTCGTTCAACGCGGAATTTCATCTGCTTTTGTTTCTGTCTCTCTTTTTCCTGCCAGCCTTCTGCGACAATGTATAATGGAAGACAAGCGAGAGTGACGACAAAACTCAAGCCGACTACAGAAATTCCAGGACTTCCTGTTAGTTCCTCAAAAAAGATATAAAAAATCTCAAGTAACTGCCTGATAGGGTGAATAATCAAATTATAGAAAACATGTCCTTATATTAATTTGTTTTTGTATAAATGCAATTATTACGGTTTGTTGCAAATGACTGAAAAATCTCATATTATTTCGTATATGAAAAAGTCTTTTCTTACTTTAAAAATCATTACCTTTATTGTGATTTTCTTTTTGCTTACTATTCCTGTTGCATTCATGCTGAAAGACGATGTGAATTCCTATTCCCGTGTCTTGACGCATGAGTTTTACTCCCAGGACAATATCGACATTCTTTTTTGCGGGGCTAGCCATGTTTCCCATGGAATTGATTCACGCATTTCCGACAAGGCTTTTGGAAAAAACACTTTCAGTACTGGTACGCCGAGCCAAGGTATAAACGGAACTTATGCGATTATTCAGCAGGCTTTAAAATCGTACAAAATTTCAAAAATCTATCTTGAATGTGATTTTGCAGTTGCCTGCCGGGCTGGAGCAGCTCCAAAGAAAATGGGAACTGCTGACTTTATCGTGTCGAGTTTTTTGAGGGATTCAAAAATCAAAACTCAGTTCATTCTTGAAAATTCAAGTCCTTCGAATATTTTGAACGCTGTTTTGCCAATCGGAAAGGACAAACTCATTACGCTCTCGCCAAAGAAATTCCTGAACAAATGCAAGAGCCTCTTAAACGGCTATTATTTTGAATATAAGTATTCTGAGAGTGATGCGGGGTATGCCGGAAAAGGTTGCGTGTTAAATTATGATGCGATTGAAGACGGATCCTTTTCAAATGATGAATCTGAACTTCCGTTTTATCCTGTTTCGGAATACTGGAAATCCTACATAAAACGTATTTGTGACTTGTGCAAAGAGAATAATGTGGAAGTTGTGTTTTACGCCATGCCGGGAAGTGATTTTTACTTGCATGAAAAGGGCAATTATGATGATTTTTATTTTGCGGTAAAGGATTTTCTTGCAGGTTTGGGATATGACTATTATGATTTTAACCTTTGCAAGCCAGATTATGCTTTTTCTGACCATCATTACAGCGATGACAATCATTTTAATCAGGCTGGCGTAGAGCAATTCAGTCGTGTTTTTTGTGATTTCTTTACGGGGCAGATTTCTAAAAAAGATTTGTTCTATGATAGCTATGCCGAAAAGATTGCGGCTCAGAACGATAGGATTTACGGTTTGATTTATCATTTTTCTGATGACAAAAAATCGCTTTTGATTGAGCCTGTAAAAAATCATGTTGTTTCTTCAAGAATTACTTATGATGTTTATGCCTTGTGCGGTAGCGAAAAAATTACGCTTGCAGAAAAATCAAGTGAGTCGAAGTTCACACTGCCAAGCGGAAAGACTGGCAAAATTCGTGTGGTAAGCTACATTGACGGCATTAAACAGAATGACTGCATTGAGAATTTCGCATCTTTTTAGGAGTTTCTATGAGCTTTTATACATTTACCTTTGCAATTTTTCTTTTGATTTCTCTCTTTGTTTATTATATTGTTCCTAAACGATTTCAGTGGATTGTTCTGCTTGCTGCAAACACCGTTTTTTATGCGGTAAGCGGAATCGGCAATCTTGCTTTTATTCTTGCAAGCTCTTTGATTACGTTTTTTGGGGCAAAAATCGTCTCTGATATGAACGTGGCTCTTAAGGCTAAAAAAGCGGAACTTTCAAGAGATGATTTTAAGACGGAGAAGGCGAGAACTTTGACCAAAAAACGGCTTGTCCTTCTCGGAATGCTTGTGTTGAACGTGGAAATTTTGATTTACCTAAAATATTGGAGGATTCTTGTTGGGGCAGAAACCCTTTTGCTTCCGCTCGGAATCTCATATTACACACTTTCGACAATTGGTTATTTTATGGACGTTTACAACGCAAAATATGCACGAGAGACAAATTTCTTCAAATATTTCGTGTTCGTTTCGTTTTTTCCTCAGCTTATTTTAGGTCCTGTAGTTCGTTATAATCAGAGTGGGGTTCAGCTTCGTGAAGAGCGTAAGTTTGATTTTGAGAACATAAAGCACGGATTCATGCTGATTCTGTATGGTTCGCTTAAAAAATACCTTGTGGCGGACCTGCTCGTAAAGCATGTAGGCACGATTTTTGACGGCCCATACACGAATTATCCAGGTTGTGTTCTTTTAACAGGAATTTTGATGTATGCAATTTACCAATATGCGGATTTTTCTGGTGGTACCGATCTCGTTCTGGGAATTGCAGAACTTTTTGGAATCAAACTCCCGCAGAACTTCAAGCAGCCGTATTTTTCTGTCAGCATTGCGAATTTCTGGCAAAGATGGCATATTACTCTCGGTGGTTGGATGCGCGACTATATTTTCTATCCGTTTGCGCTTACTAAAGTTATGCAGAATTTGAGCAAATGGTGCACTAATCATCTTGGAAAGCACTTTGGTCGCACTTTGCCAGCATGTATTGCAAATATTCTTGTGTTCATGCTTGTTGGTTTGTGGCATGGTCCTGAACTTCACTTTTTTGTTTGGGGATTGTACAACGGACTTGTGATTGCTCTGAGCGACATTTTAAAGCCTGTCTTTGAGAAAATAAATGAGAAACTTCATGTGAACGCAAAGAGCAGGGGCTGGCATGTTTTTCAGATTATCCGAACTTTTATAATTGTTAACATCGGTTGGTATTTTGACCGAATTGTTGATGTCCCGAAGTCATTTGCATATCTTCGTAATACCTTCACAAATTTTGGAAATCCTCTCATGCTCGCTTCAAAAGATTATATGAATCAAGTTTTAGGAAACATCTCGGATTTCCAGAGCCATATCGTGCTGGTTGGTCTTGGTTCTCTGATTATTTTTGTGGTGAGTGTACTAAAAGAAAACAAAATTGATGTGTACACTTCGATTCAGAAGAAGAATATTGCTGTTCGTTGGATTGCGTATTATATTCCGCTCATTTTGATAATCCTTAGCCTGAGTTTTAGTGCAGGCGACACCGGATTCATGTACGCGCAGTATTAAAAAATGCGGTGGTAGAGTTTATTTAAACCACCGCGCATAGCGTGGATGCTGAATCATGTTCAGCATGACAATACTTTTTTCAACTCCGTTGCGTTTACTGCAATCGTTGAACCATTGCCCACATTGCTTCTGCGGAGTTAAAATTCTCTGGTATAATATCTGCAGGGGTAATGTCAATATCGAATGTGTCTTTAAGTGTAGTTACTAATTGCACTATATCAAACGAGTCGAGTATACCATTGTCAATTAAACCTGTTGCTGTTGCAAAATCAACGTCTGGTGCTAAATCTTTTAAGATGTTTAATAATTGATCCATAAGAACAAAATCCTCTTAATAATAAAAAGTTATATATTCAGTGTATAGGTTTCGGTTATCTTTCGCAATACACTTACTTCTCCATTGTCATCGCATAAGACGGCGGGTAGCGGATGACTCAAAAATAAGTAGATTCCCTCTGTTATTGAGTACGCGCCAATATCATTGAAAACAAGCAAATCTTCAATAGTCGGTGCTGAAAGCGGAATTTTTCTTATTACGATATCAGCTGTTGTACAGAGAGAACCTGCTATTGTATAGTTTTCGGCATCAGAGAAAGCGTTTATCTGAGAGATATGCTCGATTTTTGGCACTTTCATTCCCATCATCTGACCGAAATAGTTTATGTGGTTGATTCCGCCGTCAATCAGACAGTACTTATTCTTTTCATCGCCTTTTACGTCGATGATTTTTGTGACATATTTTGCGCAAGGAGAAGCTATATAGCGTCCAAGTTCAATAACATAGCTGAAAGTTGAATTTTCAATCAGCTTTGAGAATTCTTCGAGGGCAGAAAAGTTGTGCTTTTCGTCTTGATTAGAAAAATAATCGTAAGGAAGTCCCGCGCCGTATTCTATTTCAAGATTCTCTAAGCCGAAGTCAGATTTTAGGTGTGTGCAGTAATCTTCGATGTATGGGATTTCTTCCGAAATCGTCTTGAATTTTTTCTGGGTTCCTGTAAAAAAATGGATTCCTCGGATTTTAATTGACGGAGCCTTCTTGATTTTTGAAATACATTCCGCCAAATCTTTTTCGCTCATTCCAAACTGATTTCCGCCTGAGAGCCTTAGTATAACTTGTTGTTTGTGCTGAGATTCACTTTTTGCGGCTTCAAGAAGATATTCGCAGTGAGCTTTTGATTCCAGCGTGATTGTGTTCACTTTGAGCGCATACGCTCTTTTTACATCTTCCAAAGTTTTTACTACGCCTGAGAAAACGATTTTGTTCGGATTCATGCCGATTTTTTCGCAGATTGAAAGCTCTCCCGGTGAGCAGACTTCAAACAAAATGTCTTCATCTTTCAGAAAAGCAGTGAGAAACGCATTTGCTTTGATTGCGTAGCAGAGTTTTGCGTTCTTTGGAAATCTTTTTTTGATTTCGCGAACACGATTTTTTGCCTCAGTCTTGCTTAAAAAATAGAAAGGGGTGCCGTATTCAGAGGCGAGTTTTGCGTAATCAGTCTTTGCAGGCATTTAATTTCTCCGTGAGGGCTCTTTTGTCAATTTTTCCGTTCTTTGTGAGCGGGAATTCTGCTATACAGATGAAATCTGACGGAACCATGTAGGCCGGAAGAGAGATTTTTAGAAGTGTGACGATTTCCTTTTTTTCGGTCTCTTTTCCGATGTAGAACGCTGTGATTTTATTGTCGACAAAAATGCAGCAGGCACGGGTTATATTCTCATGCTTTGCGATTGCATTCTCAATCTCCCCAAGTTCGATTCTGTGCCCCATGTGCTTGATTTGCGTATCTTTTCGCCCGATGTAGTAATAATTTCCGTCTGTTCCGAGGTGCGCGAGGTCTCCTGTTTTGTAGATTCGCTCAAAAGTTGTCCTGTTGTTGGGATTTTGGACGAAAACTTCGGCAGTCTTTTCGCTGTTATAGTAGCCGAGTGCAACGCAAGTTCCTGAAACGCAAACTTCACCTTCGGTGTCAGCGTCTGTGACGAGCTTGTTGTTTTCGTCGAGGAGGAGAATTCGCTCGTTCGGGAATGGAATCCCCATCGGAATGCCTTTTGTGTAAGAAGTCAAATCTGCATCCTGTGGAATCCTAAAATATGTACAGTTGCAGGTGATTTCCGTCGGGCCGTAAAGATTTATGTATTCAGCATTTGGAACAAATTTTTTCCAAATTTCAAGCTGTTTTATAGGCATAACTTCGCCACTGAACATGACTTTGCGGAGCTTTTTAGGAACTTTGTAGTCAAAACCGTTGAGGGTTGAAACTATGCAAAGGGCTGAAACTGCCCAGATAAGAACTGTGATTTCCCGTTCTTCAAGATAGTCCAAAAGTTTTGTCGGAAACGAGAAGAACATTTTTGGAACGAGATGTACCGTTGCGCCGGTGAAGACTCCAGAGAAAATGTCCTTTACGGAAACATCGAAGTCGAACGGTGCTTGGTTTGCGATATTGTCAGAAGATTCAATTCCAAAAATCTCCGTAAAAATCGAGATAAAGTCGATTACCGAACGGTGTGACACAACTACGGCTTTTGGAGTTCCGGTTGAGCCTGATGTAAAATTGGCATAGACTGCATCTGTGTCGATGATTGAACGGCGGCGAGTGTCTGTATATTCAGCTTTTTCTTCCTCAAGATTTTTATAGAAAAGTGGCGTGACATTGAGGTTTTCAAATTTTTTCTCGAAGCGGCTGTCGGCGATGATGTGTTTTACACCGAGTGTGGAAATCATTGAATTGAGACGCTCTGCGGGAAATGTTGCATCAAAATATGAATAAAAACATCCTGCATAAAGGGCACCAAAGAAATATTCCAGAGTTTTAATGCTTTTTTCAATCATGACAGGAACTGCTTGTCCTGGTGCAAAATATTTTGCGATAATGGCGGACTTTGCTTTTGCGTTCATAACAAAATCACTCCACGTTACGGAAGTGCTCACATCTGAAAATGCTATTTTATTAGGAAATCGTACTGCTGTTTCTTCAAGATAATCAATAATTGTAAATTTCATAAGTTATCCTATAATAATGATTTATAATCATTTCAGCAATTAGTAAAAAAACATTATATTTTTTAGTTAGGTCGAATGTCGAGTTTTTTAATCAGCTTAAAAAATGCGTCCACTACCAGAAAAGCGCGTCTTTTTTTGTCATGGCTGAAAGGTAATAGGAATCCGACTGCGTTCGTTTCACTCGCTTGCGAACCTTCAGAATGACAAAACAGTCGCTGGAAAATATAGAAGATTTCATCGAAAAAATGTAAAATCGGCTCATAAAAAAAATCGGGGATAAAAATGAATCGACCTTTAACTACGCTTTTTATGCTGATGAGTGTTGACGGAAAAATCAGTACGGGTGCTTCGGACGCTCTTGATGTTGACAAGGACTTTCCAAAAATTAAGGGGCTTAAAGAGGGGCTTTTTCAGTACTACGAAATCGAGCAGACCACGGATTTGTGGAGTTTTTGCACTGGTCGGGTTCAGGCAAAAATCGGCGTGAACGAAAAAACTCTGCCGCAAAAAACGCCTGTTTCGTTCGTGATTCTTGACAACTCGCATTTGACGGAGCACGGCATAAAATATTTTTGTGCCCGTTCAAAAGAATTTGTCCTTCTTACATCAAATAAAAATCATCCTGCATTCAACATAAAAGAATCAAATCTGCATATTTTTTATCAAGAAAAATTTTCTTTGCAAAAATCTTTGGAATATCTTCGGGAGAATTTTGCTTGCGACAGGCTTACGGTTCAGTCTGGCGGCACGGTGAATGCTCTTTTTTTGCGCGAAAAGCTTTTTGACTTCGTTGACGTTGTGGTGGCTCCTGTTCTTGTGGGCGGAAAAGACACTGCAACTTTGATTGACGGAAAATCCCTGCTTTCGGAAGAGGAAATTTCTTCTTTGGGCGTTTTAAAATTGATTGACTGCAAACTTTTGAAAGGTTCGTATATTCGGCTGCGATATGAAGTGGTGAGGTAAAAATGGAATACAATAAGACTGTAATTTTAAAAGACGGGCGGACATGCCTTTTACGAAACGGCACTGAAAAAGACGGTGAGGCGGTTTTTGAGATTTTTAATTTGATGCACGCACAGACGGATTTTTTATTGAGCTATCCGGATGAAAACAACATGAATCCCGAAGAAGAGTCAAAATTCCTAAAAGAAAAAACTGAAAGCGAAAACGAAATAGAGATTGTAGCGGTTGTTGACGGAAAACTTGCGGGGCTTGCGGGAATTGGAGCTGTCGGCAAAAAATACAAGGTTAAGCACCGCGCAGAGTTTGGAATCAGCGTGGAAAAATCTTTTTGGCATCTTGGAATTGGACGGGCTTTAACGGAATCGTGCATTGAATGCGCAAAAAAGGCTGGTTTTATGCAGCTTGAACTTGATGTTGTGGCGCAGAATGCTAGCGCGCTCTCGCTTTACAAAAGTGTTGGCTTTAAGGAGTATGGCAAAAATCCGCGCGGTTTTTCTTCCCGCACGGCTGGCTACCAAGAACTGGTTTTAATGCGTCTGGAACTTGACTAGTATATTGAATCTAAAATAACAGCCATTCCGAACTTAAATTCTGCATCTGTTTTTATGGATTTTGAATCGAGTTCGGAATGACGGGCTTTGTAAAAACTCAAAATTGAACCTATCATTTGTTTGCCAGCGTTTTTAGCCAGCGTTCTTTTTTTAGCCAAAAGTGAAAGACCACGAGTTTTATTACATCAAGAAGTTTGATGCAGAAAAACAAGTTTACGGGGCTTATTTTTGTGAGTTTTCCGAGAAGAATCACCATTGGAATCAGTACAAAAATTGTGATTGTGGCGTCCGTGTATGCTCCCATTGCGGTGTCTCCGCCTGCACGGGCAACAGCCTGCTGGGAATTCATAAAAACCCAAACTGGCATAAAAAATGACATCAAGATTACCATGTGCTTGCAAATTGTGATTGCACTTGCGCTGAGTCTTCCGAACACAATCGGAACGATGAGCGTGGTTGCAAGACCGAAGAAAAGCATGAACGTTCCAAAAATCGCCGCACCCGACAAAAGCCATGTTTTTTGCTGGCGAGCTTTTTCTAGCTGCCCTTGGCCCAAAGTCTTTCCGATTATTACGCCAGTTGCATTGTAAATTCCGCTGAAGGCAATGAAGAACAGATTTGCGATTGCAAAACTTGACGACATTCCAGAAACTACGTCGGCTCCGCCTTTTCCGTTGTAGATTGCACTTGCGAGCGTTTCTGAACCAACCCAGACCATTTCGCAGAAAAGGACTAGCGCGCCTTTTTTTAAAATCTCTTTGAACAGCTTTCTGTCAATTTTAAAGAATTGTGAGAGTTTTATTGCAAATTCGGGCTTCTTTTTTGTGTAAATCACGATGAATATTATGAATTCAACGGAGCGGGCGATTACGGTGGCAATTGCGGCCCCCTGAACGCCGAGGTGCGGAAAACCGAAATTTCCGTAAATCAAAAGATAGTTGAACACTGTGTTTGTAAGGGTTGCAACAATCGTAACGAGCAGCGGAAGTTTTACTTGCCCCATGTCGCGGAGCGAGCTTGCTATGCACACCGAAATCGTCATCGGAATTCCCATAAAAAACATGATTCGGATGTATTTTACTCCTTCATCCAAAATCAATTCAGCCTGAGAGTTTCCGATTAGCATTAGTGAGAGAATTTGCCGCGGAAAAACTATGCAAACAAGAAAGTACGGAATTACCGCCGCAAAACCCATCACAAGTTTAAAAATGAATGCTTGCTTCATTCCGTCGGAATCTTTTGCGCCAAAAAACTGGGTCATAAAAATTCCGCCCGACATGCAGATTGTGTTCACAAAGACCATAAAAACAAAAAGCACCTGACCTGCGACGTTTACGCCGGACATTGAAACGTCTCCAAGACCCGAAACCATAAAATTGTCGATTAGCGAAACCAAACTTTGAATGAGCTGTTGCAGCATTATTGGAACTGCGATTGAAAGTGCGCCAAAATAAAAACTTGCCGGCGCAAATAGTTTTTTCTTTTTTTGAATCGATTCCATTTTGTCTCCTGATTTTTGAGGAACCTTTTGTACGCGAAAATATTTAATCAGTATAGCATAAAAACTGAATATCTGTAGAGGTAAAATGCAAAAAGGCTTATAAATTTCTGTGTAAATTGAAATATTTAAGTTTGTTTTAATAAAAACTCTATTTCGGAAAGAAAACTAGAAATTTTTAGTATTATTTTAGAAAATAACGTTTTTTTTACTGTGTTATTGGAAGTTTTTTATATTGATTACATTTTTCACTCGTATAATTCTCTGATTAGTTTTTTTTATTTTTTATTTTTTTTGGGGAGTTTTTATGAAGACAAAAACACTTTCATTCATGATTGTCATGCGAATTGTTCTTCTTGTTATTCTTATTTGTGTTTTGCTTACAACATTTTCGATTGTTATTTTGGACAAAGTTCAGACAAATCAGGTTTTGAGTACAATGGCAAAATGCCGTGATGATGCTGGAAAGTTGATTGAACTTTCGATTGACGCATACATCCGTGAAGTAAAGGCGATTGCCCAACGAAAAGATATTCGTTCTATGGATTGGAGCATTCAGAATCCTGTTCTTAGGGAAGAGGCCCGTCGGGTTGGGTTTGAATCGTTCGAGGTTGGAAATCCGAACGGAATGGCTCACTCCACGAACGGAGACGATATTTGGGTTGGCGGAAGAAGCTATTACGGAAAGGCGCTTTCTGGGACGGCGAATATTTCTGACCTTGTGTATGACGAGCGATATAAAAAAATGGTCGTCGTAATTAGCTGCCCGCTTCACAACGATTCTGGCGAAGTGATTGGTGTTCTTTCAGGTGTTGCGGACGCGTCTTTTACGAACAAAATCACTTCGTCAATCGAACTTGATTACGACGGTTTTATTTTTATTATAAATGATGCCGGCGAAAAAATGGCTGGCGTTGATTACACTGGATATTCAAGACTCGAAAACAACATTCACGACCCGAATTATGCTCCGAGCGGAAGATTCGGCCAGTTTCGCGAAGCGCAGATAAAAATGATTCAGGAAAGAACTGGTCTTGAAACGTTTTTTATGGACGGCAGGGAATATTATTTGTCGTTCATTTCGATTAACAACGGTGAGTGGCACTTGGGAATAATTCAGGACAGACGTCAGGCTCTTGCGGTTCTCAACATGATTCTTGGACGAATGATAATCATAACGGCTGTTTCTATACTGATAGGTTCGCTCTCCGGCATCTTGCTTTCTCGAACTTTACGACCGTTAAAGCGTGTGAGCAGCAGCATTAGCGAGATTGCTTCGGGCAAAGCCGATTTGACGCAAAGAATCAAAATCAAAACGGAATATGAAATTGCGGAGCTTGTGGATGGGTTCAACACGTTCACTGCAAAACTTCAGAGCATTATCAAAGTTATGAAGGAATCCAAGAACACTCTTTTTGAAGTTGGAAATCTTCTTAAAAATGACACCGAAAACACTCTTTCATCGATTGGAACTATTATCGACAACATCAATGCGACCAGAAAAGGAACTTCCCAGCAGTTTTCGAGCGTTGAGCAGACGGCGAGTGCGGTTCACGAAATTGCGTCGAACATTGAGTCCCTTGAGCGAATGGTTGAAAATCAGTCGGCCAGCGTAAAAGTTGCGAACGATGCTGTTTTTGCCATGGTCGAGAATATTTCGAAGGTAAATCGTTCGGTTGCGATGATGGCAGATTCGTTCAAGAATCTTGAAGAAAAAGCTCATAGCGGAGTTTTAAAGCAGGAAGACGTTAACAACAAGATTGCGATTGTTGGTGAGCAGTCAGAAATGCTCGGAAACGCGAACAAGACGATTCGCGAGATTGCGAGCCAGACTAATTTGCTCGCGTTGAATGCGGCGATTGAGGCGGCGCACGCAGGCGAAACCGGAAAGGGATTCTCTGTGGTTGCGGATGAAATTCGAAAGCTTTCTGAAATTTCTACGGCACAGTCAAAAGAAATAGGCGAGCAGCTTGGCCATATTCAAAAATCAATCAAAGAAATCATTGTCGCCTCAAATGATTCCAGGGTTGCTTTTAAAAATGTAAGTGATGAAATTCAGGCGACGGATTATCTTGTTCAGGAAATTTCGAATGCGATGGATGAGCAGCACAAGGATTCCGAAAGAATCAACTTGTCGTTGAACAGCATGAACGACAGCACCGACGTTGTTCTTGCGGCTGTAAACGAAATGTCTGAGGGCAATGCGGCGATTTTGAAGGAAATCAAGAACCTTCAGGATTCAACCACTGAACTAAAGCAGAACATGGATCGCATGGAAAACGGTGCTAAGTCAATCATTGAGACTGGAAACGCACTTTCTGATATTTCAAGCCAGATGTCGGCTTCAATCAATGAAATCGGCGGACAGGTTGACCAATTCCAGGTTTAAAAACGAGGTGAGAAGATGATTGTAAATAGAATAAAATATGTTGTTTTTGCACTTGCGACACTGCCTTTTGTGTTCATGACAGGCTGCGGTCAAAACCGGGACGGAAGCGTAAAAGAAAATAAAGACGAAATTCACATTCGTGTGTGGGAATCAAAAGATGGCGTTGACACGTTCATTAAGCAGGCTAGACAGGCTTATACTGCCGAGCATCCGAATGTGCGAATCGATTTTGTAAATGTGGAACTTCACAATACTGCCGATGCGCTTGAAAATGACGCCCCGCTGGGAATCGGACCTGACATTATTGCGGCTCCCCACGATCTTTTGGGTTCACTTGTTGCAAAAAAATTAGTTATTCCCACAGAAAATCCTTCGGAGGTTGCAAATAAAGTTTTAAAGTCATGCACAAAAGCGATTACTTACAACGGAACGATGTACGGATATCCTGTGAGTGCGGAAACTTACGCTCTTTTTTACAATAAAAATTTGATTCGGGAGAATGATGTTCCAAAATCCTGGGAAGATTTGGTTGAATGGGTTCAGGGCTTTAACGAAAGTCATCCTGGAAAACTTGGCTTTGTAATGGACGTTACGGCTTCCTATTATTCGATAATCTTTCTGACTGCCGGAGGAAATAGGCTTTACGGCGAGAGCGGCGTGGATTCATCCCATCCGAATATGAGCACTCCGCTGGCGATTAAGGGAATGGAGTTTTTTCAGAGTTTGAGAGAGAGTTTGGGACTTCAGGAAACTGAGCTTAGCACTTCTTCGTGCGACAATCTTTTTGCTTCTGGAAATGCGGCAATGTACATAACAGGTTTGTGGAACGTAAAAGCATTTGAAAAGGCTGGAATTAATTTTGGCGTAACGACAATTCCGGCTTTGCCTGGAGAGAGCACCCCGGCGGCTTCATTTAGCGGAACTCGCGTGATGTATGTTACGGCTTGTTCCGCTCATCCAAAAGAAGCGGCGGATTTTTTGGAATTCACTCTTTCGCCAGAAATGCAGCAACTTAGGTTCAATTTGACAGGCTCAATGCCTGCAATCAGCACGAATGTCAACAGTCCGTATATTTCAGGATTCTTGAAGCAACTTGATTATGCATTCCCGATGCCGTCGATTCCTGCGATGGTAAAATTTTGGAACGAGAGTACCGGCGTTCTTACTGACATTTGGAACGGTGCCGATGTTGAAAGTTCGCTAAAAGCTTTTAATGAAAAAATCAAAGGAAACGCGGTGAATTAGCTTTGAGAATTTGGGTTTAGCTTTAGCGTTTCCCGCAAGTTTTTCTGGCGAAAAACTCGCGCTTTGGTGGGCGGGACTTGCAGGGGCTCACTAAACGCGGCGGCAAGGAGAGCCGCGTTTAGTGAGTTTGGTTTTGTTGCTCGCGCGAGGCTCGCAACTTTGGGTGAGAGCTTGGTTAAAATTACTGTCCGTGGGGCGAAACGCGGTGA